>NZ_JBSFBQ010000024.1:0-121524 GCF_053593015.1 Streptomyces sp. NPDC002403
GAATCGAAGCGGGGAAGGCACAGCCAGTCCACTGTGCCGTCCCGGCAGACCAGGGCGGCGGTCTGCATGTCTCCGATGAGTGCGTAATCCTCGATGCGCCCGGCCACGTGCATCTCCAGTCGAACGGCCATGTCGCCCCGTAGGGCATTACTGCGGGTCAAGAGGTCGTCGCAAGGGGTTGTTGTGGGGGATCCTGCGAACGTGTCACCTCGCCCTGGGCGAGTGTCCGAGCAGGATACGACGCACCTCGATGATCCGCGCGATCGTCTCGGCAACCGGTCTGACCCGAACGGGTGTGTGTACGAGTACTCGTGGTGATCATGCGAGGTGGGCGCCGGAATGCGGCCGGAAGCAGGCTCCCTTCGGCGCTGATACCCTGGTAGCCCGTGGACCGGTGGTCGTCCGCAACCGCAGACGAGGCCCCCGAACCGCAGCGACGGCGCCTCCGGAGTCTCCGGACGAAAACGCCGGTACGCACCTCACGATCGCGACCACGGGAGCCCCCTTTGGCTATGCAGCCCACATCCACGACGACCAAGCACATCTTCGTCACCGGGGGTGTCGCCTCTTCCCTCGGCAAGGGTCTGACTGCCTCCAGCCTCGGTGCCCTGCTCAAGGCGCGCGGCCTTCGGGTCACGATGCAGAAGCTCGACCCGTACCTCAACGTCGACCCGGGCACGATGAACCCCTTCCAGCACGGTGAGGTGTTCGTCACCAACGACGGCGCCGAGACCGACCTGGACATCGGCCACTACGAGCGCTTCCTCGACGTCGACCTCGACGGCTCCGCCAACGTCACCACCGGCCAGGTCTACTCGCAGGTGATCGCCAAGGAGCGGCGCGGCGAGTACCTCGGTGACACCGTGCAGGTCATCCCGCACATCACCAACGAGATCAAGCACCGCATCCGCCGCATGGCCACCGACGACGTCGACGTCGTCATCACCGAGGTCGGCGGCACGGTCGGGGACATCGAATCGCTGCCGTTCCTGGAGACCGTCCGCCAGGTCCGCCACGAGGTCGGCCGGGACAACGTCTTCGTCGTGCACATCTCGCTGCTGCCCTACATCGGGCCGTCCGGCGAGCTCAAGACCAAGCCGACCCAGCACTCCGTCGCCGCGCTGCGCAACATCGGTATCCAGCCGGACGCCATCGTGCTGCGCGCCGACCGCGACGTACCGACCGCCATCAAGCGCAAGATCTCGCTGATGTGCGACGTCGACGAGGCCGCCGTGGTGGCCTGTGTGGACGCCAAGTCGATCTACGACATCCCGAAGGTGCTGCACACCGAGGGCCTGGACGCCTACGTCGTGCGCAAGCTCGACCTGCCGTTCCGCGATGTCGACTGGACGACGTGGGACGACCTGCTGGACCGCGTCCACAACCCCGACCACGAGATCACCGTCGCGCTCGTCGGCAAGTACATCGACCTGCCCGACGCCTACCTCTCGGTCACCGAGGCCATCCGGGCCGGCGGCTTCGCCAACAAGGCACGGGTCAAGGTCAAGTGGGTCGCCTCGGACGACTGCAAGACCCCGGCGGGTGCCGCGAAGCAGCTCGGCGACGTCGACGCGATCTGCGTCCCCGGCGGCTTCGGCGACCGCGGTGTCAACGGCAAGATCGGCGCCATCCAGTACGCCCGCGAGCACAAGGTGCCGCTGCTCGGCCTCTGCCTCGGCCTCCAGTGCATCGTGATCGAGGCCGCGCGCAACCTCGCCGAGATCCCCGACGCCAACTCCACCGAGTTCGACGCCGCCACCTCCCACCCCGTCATCTCGACGATGGAGGAGCAGCTGGCGTACGTCGAGGGCGCGGGCGACCTCGGCGGCACCATGCGGCTCGGCCTGTACCCGGCGAAGCTCGCCGAGGGCTCGCTGGTGCGCGAGGCGTACGACGGCCAGCCGTACGTGGAGGAGCGCCACCGCCACCGCTACGAGGTCAACAACGCCTACCGGGCCGAGCTGGAGAAGAAGGCCGGTCTGGTCTTCTCCGGCACCTCCCCGGACAACAAGCTCGTCGAGTACGTCGAGTACCCGCGCGAGATCCACCCCTACCTGGTCGCCACCCAGGCGCACCCGGAGCTCCGCTCCCGTCCGACCCGCCCGCACCCGCTCTTCGCGGGCCTGGTGAAGGCGGCCGTCGAGCGCAAGACGGGCGCCGCGGCCGGTGGCGGCAAGGGCAAGTAGTCCGGCGCCGCACAGGCATTAACGTTGACCGGGGTACGGGTCCTTCGAGGACGCGTGCCCCGGTTTCTGTTTTTCGTGGGAGGACGTAGATGGGTTTCCAGGACACGCCCGAGGAGTGGCAGGTCACCGCGACCGAGACGCCCTTCACCGGCAACAAGACCAGCGTCCGCACCGACGAAGTGGTGATGCCGGACGGCACGGTCGTCCGCCGCGACTACCAGGTCCACCCGGGCTCGGTCGCCGTGCTCGCCCTCGACGACGACGGCCGGGTCGTCGTGCTGCGGCAGTACCGCCACCCGGTGCGCCACAAGCTCTGGGAGATCCCGGCCGGACTGCTCGACGTCCCCGGCGAGAACCCGCTGCACGCGGCGCAGCGCGAGCTCTACGAGGAGGCGTACGTCAAGGCCGAGGACTGGCGGGTGCTGACCGACGTCTACACCACACCGGGCGGCTGCGACGAAGCCGTACGGATCTTCCTGGCCCGGAACCTCTCCGAGGCCGACGGGGAGCGCTTCGAGGTATCCGAGGAGGAGGCCGACATGGAGCTGGCCCGGGTGCCGCTCCAGGAGCTGGTGCGGGGCGTGCTCGCGGGGGAGCTGCACAACAACTGCCTGGTGGTGGGCGTCCTCTCGCTGGCCGCGGTCCTCGCGGGTGACGGGATCGAGTCGCTGCGTCCGGCCGAGGCGCCGTGGCCGGCCCGCCCGTTCGAGGCCTGACGGGCCGTAGGGGCGGCCCGTGGGGCCGCTGAACGCTTCACCGTGGTCCTTCGATCGGAAAAGATGCTGATCCGATCGGGGGACCTCTGCGCCCTGCTCCAGGGAAATCGTCCGCACGCCTGAACTACGCTCGGAATGCCCTGACCGGAGTCCCGGCGGGCGACGCGTGCAGCGAAGTGGAGCGTGGCCCGTGACGGATCAGGCGGTGGACACCAGCGGCCCGGCCAAGGCAGCGGGAACCGAGGAGCCGTCCGGTACCGCCCCACCCCAATTCTTCGGCCGCGAGCGCGAGTTGAAGGAGCTGCGGGCCGACATCGAGAGAGCCGGCCTGGACACCCTGGCCGGCCGCAAGGCCGCCCGCGCCCGGGTCCTGCTGATCGCCGGACGCCCCGGTTCCGGACGCACCGCGCTCGCCGGTGAACTGGCCCGCAGGCTGCTCGCCGCCGGCGGCCACCCCGACGGACTGCTCCGCGCCCGGCTCACCGATCCCGGCGGCGCGGCGGTCCCCACCGAGCGCACCGCCCGCGAGCTGCTCGACCAGCTGGGTGTCGCCGGGCCGCCCGGCGCGGACGGGGACGAACTCTCCGAGATGGTCCGCGAGGAGCTCGCCGGACGCCGCGCCCTGCTGCTCCTGGACGACGCTGCGGACGCGGAGCAGGTCGACCCGCTGCTGCCGGACAACCCGGACTGCCTGGTCGTCGCCACCTCCGGGGGCCCGCTGACCGGCATCCCCGGCGTCCGCCCCTGCACCATCGGCGGCCTGGAGGCGGGCTCCGCCGTACGGCTGCTCGCCCCCGTCATCGGAGAGGTCAGGATCACCGTCGATCCACGGACCGCCGAGTCCCTCGCCGAGGAATGCGCGGGGATGCCGGCCGCCCTGGTGATGGTCGGGGGCTGGCTCGCCGCCCACCCCATGGCGTCGGTCGCCGATGTCACCAAGCAGCTGCGCGAACTGCCGGACGACACGGAGCAGTCCACCGGCTCCCGCCCGCTGGCCCGCGCCTTCCGGCTGGCCCACGACTCGCTGCCGCCGGCGGCCGCCCGGATACTGCGACTGCTCGCCCTCGCCCCCGCCGGGCTCGCCGACGCCCACACCGCGTCCGCGCTGGCCGGCTGCTCCGTCTCGGCCGCCCAGACGACCCTCGACGACTTCGTGGCGCTCGGGCTGCTGCACAGCAATGGCGCGGACCAGCCGCAGTACGAGGTGCCCGGCTGCCTCGCGCCGCTGCTGCGGGCGCTGCTGGAGGCCAGGGACCGGCCGGCGGAGATCCAGCTCGCCAGGGCCCGGATGCTGGAGCGGACCGTACGGCTGCTCCAGTCCTGCCGGGCGGTCACCGAACCCGAGGGTTCCCCGGCCCGCCGCAAGCTCGCCGGACTGCCGCGTTCGCTGCGCTTCCCCAACCCCGAGGCGGCCGCCGAATGGCTGCGGATCCGCCGGCCCGCCCTGCTGGCCTCGGCCCGGATCGCCGTCGAGGACGGTGAACTCGACACCCTGGCAAGGCGGTTGGTGGCCGCGCTGGTGCGGGCGCTGGCCGTGCACCGGGGCACCGAGGCCGCCGCGCCCGAGCTGTACGGGCTGCACGGTCTGGTGCTGGCCGTCGCCGAGCGGCGGGAGCTGCCGCGCGAGCGGGCCGCCGCGCTGCTCAACCTCGCCGATCTCGACGCCAGGACCGGCCGCACCCGGGAGGCACTGGCCCGCTACCGGGCCGCACTGGACGCCGGACGCGCCGCGAACGACCCGTACGCCACCGGCCGCGCGATGGAATCCGTAGGTGGCGCCTATGCCGAGCTGGGGGACTTCCAGCGGGCCTCCGACTGGTACGGCCGCGCGCTGGCGCAGCGGCTCACCCAGGGGGAGCGGGCCGACGAGGCGCGGCTGTACGGGCGGCTCGGCGCCGTCCACACCTATGCCGGGCGGTACGGCGAGGCGCTGCGCAACTGGCGCGCCGCGGCGGCCGGGTACCGCAGGCTCGGCGACGTGCCGGCCCAGGCGCGGGCGCTCAGCGAGGCGGCCCGGGTGCAGGAGTACGCGGGCCGGCCGCACGAGTCCCTGCACACCTGCCAGGAGGCCGTCGAGTGGGCCAGGCGGGCGGGGGACGTACGGCTGCAGGCGGCGCTGGAGCTCCGGCTGGCCGACACCTTCGACAGGCTCGGTGACCCGGCAGCGGCCGGGCTGCACCGGGGGTTGGCCGCCAGATTGCTGGACCAGGAAGGCGTGACCTGCGAAATCCGTAGTACGGCAACAGAAAAATAATGCTTTGTAAGGCTAGACAGCGCGAAACCCTTCATTAGAATGGCTCTGCCGCGTGTGTTCGCGGTGTCTCCATTTACGTAGTGTCTATCCGGGTATGTATAGCTATGTCCGGGTAACCCTCTGAGCCAAGGACCGTGATCGACGTGAAGGTCGGCATCCCCCGCGAAGTCAAGAACAACGAGTTCCGCGTGGCGATCACGCCTGCCGGTGTGCACGAGCTCGTCCGCCACGGCCACCAGGTCGTCGTCGAGGAGAACGCCGGTGCCGGCTCCTCCATCACGGACGAGGAGTACGTCGCCGCCGGGGCGCAGATCCTCCCCACCGCCGACGAGGTCTGGGCCACCGCCGACCTCCTGCTCAAGGTCAAGGAGCCGGTCGCCGAGGAGTACCACCGCCTCCGCAAGGACCAGACGCTCTTCACCTACCTGCACCTCGCCGCCTCCCGCGAGTGCACCGACGCGCTGATCGAGTCGGGCACCACGGCCATCGCCTACGAGACGGTCGAGACCGCGAACCGCGCGCTCCCGCTGCTCGCCCCGATGTCCGAGGTCGCGGGCCGGCTGGCCCCCCAGGTCGGCGCCTACCACCTGATGCGCTCCGTGGGCGGCCGCGGCGTGCTGCCGGGCGGCGTCCCGGGCACGGCGCCCGCCGAGGCCGTTGTCATCGGCGGCGGCGTCTCCGGCTGGAACGCCACCCAGATCGCCGTCGGTCTCGGCTTCCACGTCACGCTGCTCGACAAGGACATCAACAAGCTCCGCGAGGCCGACAAGGTCTTCGGCACCAAGGTGAAGACCGTCGTCTCCAACGCCTTCGAGCTGGAGAAGGCCGTCATCGAGGCCGACCTCGTCGTGGGCGCGGTGCTGATCCCCGGCGCGAAGGCGCCGAAGCTGGTCACCAACGAGCTCGTCGCCAAGATGAAGCCCGGAAGTGTTCTTGTCGATATTGCGATCGACCAGGGCGGCTGCTTCGAGGACTCCCACCCGACGACGCACGCCGAGCCGACCTTCAAGGTCCACAACTCGGTCTTCTACTGCGTCGCGAACATGCCGGGCGCGGTGCCGAACACCTCCACGTACGCCCTCACCAACGCCACGCTGCCGTACATCGTGGAGCTCGCCAACCGCGGCTGGGTCGAGGCGCTGCGCCGTGACGCCGCGCTCGCCAAGGGTCTCAACACCCATGACGGGCAGGTCGTTTACCGCGAGGTCGCCGAAGCGCACGGCCTGGAGCACGTCGAGCTGAGCTCGCTCCTCGGCTGACGGGTCAACCGCCTCCGTCAACTTCGCGCGTCCGGCCGGACCTTGCCGAGCAAGGTCCGGCCGGAGGCATGTCGGGCCCCTGCGGGGACCCCGTGCAACTCGTCTCGAACGTAACTCTTCAACCGATTCGTACACCCGTTAAAACCGCACCCCGGTGGCTGCGCGCCCTTGACAGCGGGGTGTTCGATTGCCGACACATCGGGCCGGGTCCGGCGGATTGTGTTGCTGCGGAGCGGTGACACGCCATAGAGTCGCCAATCGTCGGCATGGTGCCACGCTGACCTATCGATAAGTTTCCTGGTCACGTCCAAGGAGGTAAGACGACTTGTGAATGAGTCGACATTTACTCCCGGAGGTGTTCATCCAGGGATGCCTGCACGGGGCCAGGGCCCGATCGGGCTGGAGGCTGTCGGCTCCGTCGCTGTCCGCACCTTCGCCACCCAACAGCACATGACGACAGCCCCCCAGATGATGGACGGCCTACACGTGAACGCCATGGCCGGCAACGAGAGTGGCCGGGAGACCGCCCACTTCGCCGACTTCGACGAGGTGCCCCAGGGGCACTTCTACGACCCCGACGCCGAGTACGAGCCCGACCCGGAGTACGCGGCCACCCTCGCGCCCGACGCTGCCCGCCAGCGCCGCGAGCGGATCGGCCCGACCGGTCGCCCCCTGCCCTACTTCCCGATCCCGGGCCCGCTGACCGACCACGGGCCCGCGAAGATCATCGCGATGTGCAACCAGAAGGGCGGCGTCGGCAAGACCACGTCGACCATCAACCTGGGCGCCGCGCTCGCGGAGTACGGGCGGCGCGTCCTGCTCGTCGACTTCGACCCGCAGGGAGCCCTGTCGGTCGGGCTCGGCGTCAACCCGATGGAGCTCGACCTCACGGTCTACAACCTGCTCATGGAGCGGGGCATGTCGGCCGACGAGGTGCTGCTGAAGACCGCGGTCCCGAACATGGACCTGCTGCCCAGCAACATCGACCTGTCGGCGGCCGAGGTGCAGCTGGTGAGCGAGGTGGCCCGGGAGTCCACGCTGCAGCGTGCCCTGAAGCCGCTGATGTCCGACTACGACTACATCGTGATCGACTGTCAGCCCTCGCTCGGCCTGCTCACCGTGAACGCCCTCACGGCCGCCCACAAGGTCATAGTGCCGCTCGAGTGCGAGTTCTTCGCGCTGCGTGGTGTGGCGTTGCTCACCGAGACCATCGAGAAGGTCCAGGAGCGCCTCAACCCCGATCTGGAGCTCGACGGCATCCTCGCCACCATGTACGACTCCCGTACGGTGCACAGCCGTGAGGTCCTCGCGCGCGTCGTCGAGGCATTCGACGACCACGTCTACCACACGGTCATCGGGCGCACCGTGCGCTTCCCGGAGACCACGGTCGCCGGTGAACCCATCACCACGTACGCCTCCAACTCGGTCGGTGCCGCCGCCTATCGCCAGCTCGCCAGGGAGGTGCTCGCCCGGTGTCACGCCGAGTGAGTCTGCCCGGGGCCGACGAACTGTTCCGTACCACCGGAGGAATGGGGCTCCAGGCCTCGTCCCCGGCGGACCGGCGGCGCAAGGCGAACGGCGAGGCCCGGGTGCCCGGTCCGGCCGGTGAGAGCGATGGCGCGGCGGACGGAGCCGGGGCGGACCCGGCGCAGGCCACCGAAGGCGCCTCGCGCGAGGAGCACTCCGCGGCCGACGCCGACGCGGCGGAATCGCGCACCCGGGGCGGCGACGGCGACCGGGTCGCGGTGGCCGCGCAGGCGGGCCGCAGGCCCCAGCAGCCCGCACCGGCGGCCGCCTCGCCCGCCGCGCAGGAGGCGGTCCCCGCCCCCGCCGTCCAGCAGCAGCGCAGGCGTGGTGCCGGGCGCGGGGCGAACCGGCGGCCCAGCGGCCGTGAGCGCCACGACGAGAAGATCACCGTCTACGTCTCGGCCGAGGAACTGATGGACCTCGAACACGCCCGCCTCGTACTGCGCGGGGAGCACGGGCTCGCGGTCGACCGCGGACGGATCGTCCGTGAGGCGGTCGCGGTGGTCCTCGCGGATCTGGAGTCGCGGGGCGACGCGAGCATCCTCGTACGGCGGCTGCGCGGCCGCTGACGGGTGAGGCGCCGGTAGCCTGCCCGGTGGGCGACCGCCGAAGGAGCGGCCCGGCCCTTCCCGTACGGGCCACGCCCGCCGCCCGTATCCCGCTGCCCCTGGATCTTCATGCCGACGACCGACGAGCCCGCCCGCACCCCCCGCCGCCCCCTGGGGCGCGGTCCGGGCGGCCGGTCCGGGCAGCCGGAGCCGGCGGACGGCGGGGGCACCGTCGCGCAGGCCCCCGCCCCGCCGCCCGTCGAGGCGCCCGAAGCGCCCGTGGAAGCGTCTGTCGCGGCGGCCGGACCCACCGGGCTCCCCGAGCCGTCCGAGCCCGACGACGGGCGGTTCACCGTCCGGCTGGCGAACTTCGAGGGGCCGTTCGACCTGCTCCTCCAGCTCATCGCCAAGCACAAGCTGGATGTGACCGAAGTCGCGCTGTCGAAGGTCACCGACGAGTTCATGGCGCACATCCACGCCATGGGGCCGGACTGGGACCTGGACCAGACCACCGAGTTCCTCGTCGTCGCCGCGACCCTGCTCGACCTGAAGGCGGCCCGGCTGCTGCCTGCCGCCGAGGTGGAGGACGAGGCGGATCTGGCGCTGCTCGAAGCGCGGGACCTGCTCTTCGCCCGGCTGCTCCAGTACCGCGCGTACAAGCGCATCGCGGAGATCCTCAGCGACCGGCTGGTGTCGGAGGGGCGGCGGTTCCCGCGGACCGTGGGGCTGGAGCCGCACCACGCCGAACTGCTGCCCGAGGTCGTGATCAGCATCGGGGCGGAGGGCTTCGCCGCACTGGCCGTGAAGGCGATGCAGCCGAAGGCCGAGCCGCAGGTGTACGTCGACCACATCCACGCCCCGCTGGTCAGCGTGCGGGAACAGGCAGAGATCGTGGTGGCGCGGCTGCGGGAGGCGGGGGAGGCCAGCTTCCGCACGCTCACCGAGGACGCCCCGGACACCCTCACCGTCGTCGCCCGGTTCCTCGCGCTGCTGGAGCTGTACCGGGAGAAGGCCGTCGCGCTCGACCAGGACGAGGCACTCGGGGAGCTCCTGGTGCGCTGGGCCGGGGGCGAGGGGGCCGGGCCCGTCGTCACGGACGAGTTCGACCCCGAGACGCAGGACGTCCAGGAGGATGTGAAGGCATGAGTCAGCAGGAGAGCACCGGCTCCACCGTCGCGGATCTCGACCTCGGGCCCGCGCTGGAGGCCGTCCTCATGGTCGTGGACGAACCCGCCACCGAGGAGCACCTCGCCAAGGTCCTGGAGCGGCCCCGCCGGGCCGTCGCCGACGCGCTGCGCGCGCTGGCCGACGAGTACACCGTGCAGCGCCGCGGTTTCGAGCTGCGGCTGGTGGCGGGCGGCTGGCGCTTCTACACCCGCCCCGGGTACGCGGCGGCCGTGGAGGCCTTCGTCCTGGACGGCCAGCAGGCCCGGCTGACCCAGGCGGCACTGGAGACCCTCGCGGTGGTCGCGTACCGCCAGCCGGTCAGCCGCTCCAGGGTCTCCGCGGTCCGCGGCGTGAACTGTGACGGGGTCATGCGGACCCTGCTCCAGCGGGGTCTGGTGGGGGAAGCGGGCGCGGAACCCGAAACAGGTGCGATCCTGTACAGGACGACGAACTACTTTCTGGAGCGGATGGGCCTGCGTGGCCTGGATGAGCTCCCGGAGCTCGCGCCCTTCCTCCCCGAGGCGGACGCGATCGAGGCTGAGACGCTAGAGGGTGTGCCGTCGTTCGATCCGGACGCACCGGACACCCCGGATACTCACGCAGACGACAAGACGGAATTTTGATGCGAAGCAGTGGCAGGAACAGCGGAAGCGGCAGCGGCGGCGGCAGGAGCGGCGGCAGCCGGAACCCTCGCGGTGCCGGCGCCGGGCGCGACGGCAAGCAGGAGCAGCGTCCCCGCCGGCCCCGGCCCGAGGAGCGCCGCTACGACGTGGGCGCCACCGGGGAGAAGAGCGGCGACGGTCCCCGCAAGGGACGCGGCGCTGCGGCCCGCGGCGGCGCCAAGGGCGGCCCGAAGCCCGCACAGGGCGGCAGGAGCGGTGGCCCGCGTCGCCAGGGCGCCCCGTCCCGTCCGCGTGAGCTCGACGCCAAGATCGAGCAGCGCAACCGCGACCGGTACGCGAACAAGCCCGACATCAGGACGCCCAAGACGCACCCGGGCGCCGAGCAGGAGGGCGAGCGGCTGCAGAAGGTCCTCGCCCGGGCCGGCATGGGCTCGCGCCGGGCGTGCGAGGAGCTGATCGAGCAGGCCCGCGTCGAGGTCAACGGCGAGATCGTCCTAGAGCAGGGCATGCGCGTCGATGTGAACCGGGACGAGATCAAGGTCGACGGTCTGACCGTCGCCGCCCAGTCCTACCTCTTCTTCGCGCTGAACAAGCCCGCCGGTGTCGTCTCCTCGATGGAGGACCCGGACGGCCGCCAGTGCCTCGGCGACTACGTCACCAACCGTGAGACGCGGCTCTTCCACGTCGGCCGGCTGGACACCGAGACCGAGGGCATCATCATGCTCACCAACCACGGCGAGCTGGCCCACCGCCTGACCCACCCCAAGTACGGGGTGAAGAAGACCTATCTGGCCGCCATCCAGGGGCCGCTCCCGCGCGACCTGGGCAAGCGGCTCAAGGACGGCATCCAGCTGGAGGACGGGTACGCCCGCGCCGACCACTTCCGGGTCGTCGAGAACACCGGCAAGAACTACCTGGTCGAGGTGACCCTCCACGAGGGCCGCAAGCACATCGTCCGCCGGATGCTGGCCGAGGCCGGCTTCCCGGTCGAGCGGCTCGTGCGCACGTCCTTCGGGCCGATCCCGCTGGGCGACCAGAAGTCCGGCTGGCTGCGCCGCCTCACCAACACCGAGGTGGGCATGCTGATGCGCGAGGTCGGTCTGTAGCCCTCCTCCGTCCGCTCCACGGCCCGCGGCCGGTTCCTGTTCCCGAATTTCGAACAGGAACCGGCCGCGGGCCTTTTCCCGCGCCTCTTCCGCCTTTATAGTCAGAGTGACTATTAAGGAGGCGGGTGTGAGTCTCGCGGATTTCCTCGATCCCCTGCAACAACCCCTGGTGACGGTGCTCGACACCCCGGTCAGCTGGACCGAGGTGCTCGGCTTCGGCAGCGGGGCGCTGTGCGTATGGCTCGTGGCCCGCCAGCACCTCGCCAACTGGCCGATCGGTATCGCCAACAACCTCTTCTTCATCCTGCTGTTCACCCAGTCCGGTCTGTACGCCGACGCCGGCCTCCAGGTCGTCTTCATCGCCCTTGCCGCGTACGGCTGGTGGACCTGGACCCACGGGGGTGGACCGGGCTCACCGGACCTGCCGGTGCGGCGCACCACGCGCGCCGAATGGACCTGGCTGCTCGCGGCGGGGGCGGTGGGGACGCTCGCCCTCACTGTCCTGCTCGACCGCGCCACCGACTCGACCGTGCCCTTCTGGGACGCCCTGACGACCGCGCTGTCCCTGACGGCGACGTACGGGCAGTGCCGCAAGCTCGTCGAGTCCTGGTGGCTCTGGATCGCCGCCGATGTGGTGTACATCCCGCTGTACGCGTACAAGGAGCTCTATCTGACCTCGCTGCTGTACGTCGGTTTCCTGACGCTCTGCCTGATCGGCCTGCGCAACTGGAGGCGTGATCTCGCCGGGCAGTGGCGGCAGTTGGCGGAGGCGACGGCATGAAGAGCTACGGACACGGGCTGGTCCTCGGCAAGTTCTACCCGCCGCACGCCGGCCACCACCACCTCGTCCGCACCGCGCGGGACCGCTGCGAGCGGGTGACCGTCCTGGTCTGCGCCGCCTCCGTCGAGTCCGTGCCGCTCGCCGACCGGGTGGCCTGGATGCGGGAGGTGCACCCGGACGTCCGGGTCGTCGGAGCCGTCGACGACATCCGGATGGACCTCCACGACCCGGCGATCTGGGACGCGCACATGGCCGTCTTCACCGGGGCCGTGCCCGAGCCGGTGGACGCCGTCTTCACCTCGGAGTCGTACGGGGACGAACTCGCCCGCCGGTTCGGCGCCGAATCCGTCTGCGTCGACCCCGACCGCACGGTCTTCCCGGTCTCCGGCACCGCCGTCCGCAAGGACCCGGTCGGGTGCTGGGACTTCCTGGAGCCGCCCGTACGGGCCGCCCTCGCCCGCCGGATCGTCGTCCTCGGCGCGGAATCCACCGGCACCACGACGATGGCCCGAGCCCTCACCGGCCACTATCGCGGGCGCGGCGGCGTCTGGGCGCGGACCGGGTACGTCGCCGAGTACGGGCGGGAGTTCAGCGAACAGAAACTGGCCGCCCTGCGCGAGCGGTGGCCCGGGGCCCAGTGGGAGGACGTCGCCTTCACCACCGACGACTTCCCGCTGATCGCCGGGACCCAGAACGACAGGGAGGATGCCGCCGCGCGCACCGGGTCGCCGGTGCTCTTCTGCGACACCGACTCCTTCGCCACCACCGTCTGGCACGAGCGGTACATCGGCGGCCGCAACCCGCTCGTCGAGGAGACCGCGGACCGGGTCGCCCACCACCTGTGGCTGCTCACCGACCACGAGGGCGTCGCCTTCGAGGACGACGGACTGCGCGACGGCGAGGAGCTGCGGCCCTGGATGACCGACCGGTTCCGGGCCGAGCTCACCCGCACCGGACGGCGGTTCATCGAGCTCACCGGAAGCCACGAGGAACGCCTGGCCACCGCGGTCGCCGCCGTCGACGCGCTGCTCGCCGACAGCTGGAAGTTCGCCGCACCCCTGCCGGAGCACCGATGAGCACAGCCGCCCCCGCGGGCTACGACCCGCACGCCTTCGAACCCTTCGCGGTCACCGTCGACCTCGCCGTCTTCACGGTCCGCGGTGGACGGCTGCACGTCCTGCTCGTCGAACGGGGCGAGGACCCGTACAAGGGGCACTGGGCGCTGCCCGGCGGCTTCGTCCTGCCCCGCGAGTCCGCCGAGTCCGCCGCCCGCCGGGAGCTCGCCGAGGAGACCGGACTGACGGAGGACACCGCCGGCGCCCTCCACTTGGAACAGCTGCGCACCTACAGCGATCCGGACCGCGACCCCAGGATGCGGGTGGTCTCCGTCGCGTACGCCGCACTCGTACCCGACCTGCCCGAGCCGCGCGGCGGCGGCGACGCGGCCGGTGCCCGGTGGTGGGACGCCGGAGCGCTCGGCCCGCTCGCCTTCGACCACGACCGCATCCTCGCCGACGCGCACGACCGGATCGGCGCCAGACTCGAATACAGCTGTCTGGCCACCGCCTTCTGCCCGCCCGAATTCACCCTGGGGGAACTCCAGCAGGTGTACGAGACGGTCTGGGGCGTCGAGCTGGACCGTCCCAACTTCCGGCGCAAGGTCCTCACCACGCCCGGCTTCGTCCAGGCCGTGGAGGGATCGCCGCGCCGCACCGGCGGGCGGGGAAAGCCTGCCGCGCTCTACCGGGCGGGTGCCGCCACCGCCCTGCACCCTCCACTGCTGAGACCGGAAGGAAGAAGCACGTGATCGTGACCAGGACCATCACCAAACAGGCCGCCACCGGCGCGCTGACCGGGCTTGCGCTCGGCGACGCCCTGGGCTTCCCGACCGAGTTCAACAACGTGCCGTCGATCCTCGCCAAGTGCGGGCCGTGGCGCGCGATGCGGCTGCCGAAGCCGGCACACGTCACCGACGACACCCAGATGACACTGGCCCTGGGGCGGGGCATCCGTACCGCCATGGACCGCGGGCTGCTCACCCCGCTGCGGCTGACCCGCCCGGTACGCGAGGAGTTCGTCGACTGGTACCACTCGCCCGACAACAACCGCGCCCCCGGCCGCACCTGCATGACCGCCTGCCGGCTGCTCGACAGCGACCGGCTCTGGCAGGAGGCCAGCCGGACCGGATCCAAGGGCTGCGGCGCCAACATGCGGGTCGCGCCGGTCGGGCTCGTACCCGGACTCAGCGACGAACAGCGCTCCGGCGCCGCCCAGTTGCAGGCTGCCCTCACCCACGGCCATCCGACCGCGCTCGCCGCGTCCGACCTGACGGCCCGCGCGGTGTACCTGCTGGCGCAGGGGGCGGAACCGATGGGCCTGATCGGGCAGCTGCGTTCGTACGCGTACGAGAACAGCGGCCGCTACCTCACACGCTGGCTCGGCGACCTCTGGCGGTACGCGGGCGACTCCTCGCCCGAGCTGTACATCCAGCGCGGCTGGGACGAGTGCCTCACCGCCCTGGCCCGCGTCCAGGACGCGCTGCGCGACCCGTCCCCGGAGACCGACCCCTGCGAGCTGACCGGTGACGGCTGGATCGCCGAGGAGGCCCTGGCCACGGCCCTGCACTGCTTCCTTCTCTTCCCCGAGGAACCCGTCACCGCACTGCGCCGTGCCGCCTGCACCCGGGGCGACTCGGACTCCCTGGGCTGCCTGACCGGCGCGTTCGCCGGGGCGCACCTGGGGGCCGGGGCCTGGCCCAAGGAGTGGGCGGAGCGGATCGAGTACCGCAGCGATCTGCTGTCGCTGGGGGCGCTCTGGGATTCTTGAGCCATGCGTACGGACACCAAGCACCTCGAGGAGGACGGGCTGCCGGTCACGGACCTGGGCCCGGTCCTCGCCGAAGAGCGCCACCCGCTGCTGTTCGCCACGGTCTCCGGGGCGCATCTGTACGGGTTCCCCTCGAAGGACTCGGATGTGGACCTTCGGGGGGTCCATCTCCTGCCCGCGGAAGATCTCGTGGGACTGCGCGAGGCCGAGGAGACGCGCTCGCGGATGTGGGACCGGGACGGGGTCGAGATGGATCTCGTCACGCACGACCTGCGGAAGTTCGTCCGGCTGATGCTGAAGCCGAACGGCTATGTGCTGGAGCAGCTGCTCTCGCCGCTCGTCGTGCACACGAGCGGTCTGCACGCGGAAATGGTGGACCTGGCGCCGGGTGTGCTCACCCGTAACCACGCCCACCACTACCGGGGTTTCGCCAGCACCCAGTGGCGGCTCTTCGAGAAGACCGGCGAACTGAAGCCGCTGCTGTACACGTTCCGGGCACTGCTCACCGGGATCCACCTGATGCGCAGCGGCGAGGTGCGGGCACATCTGCCGACCCTCATCGGGGAGGTGGCTGCGCCCGCGTATCTGCCCGGGCTGATCGAGGCGAAGGCCGAGGCGGAACACGGGGGAGCGGGGGATGTGGACGGGGCGGTGGCGGCCCGGGACGTGGAGGCGCTGCACGGGGTGCTGGACGAGGCCCAGGCGGTTTCGGGGCTTCCGGAGGCGGCCGGCGGGTTCGACGCGCTGCACGAGCTCGTGGTGCGGGCGCGGCTGACGGGGCGGGCGTCCTAGGGTCCTTCGTTCGGATCGGGCCGGATCGGCGAGGCATGGCACCGGGGCACGCGAGCCCGGCCTGATCCGAACGAGAGGCCCTGGGTGTTCAGCTTGCGCCGGGCCAGGACACGGACGCCCGGCGGGTGCGGATCAGGAAGTCCTCCACCCGGGCCCGGTCGGGCTCCGGCGGGAGCGGGGAGCTTCTCGCGGCCTCGTCGTTCTCCTCGGCGAGGCGGTTCATCCGGCGGTCGACCTCCGCCCACGGCACTTCGCCCCGCTTCACCGCCAGCAGCTGCTCGCGGGCCGTGCCCACCTCGATCGTGAGCTCGCCCGTGCGCAGCAGGTCCCGGCCGGAGGCCAGCAGCCGCAGCAGGTGCATGGCGTGCTTCCAGCGCGGCGCCCCGTGCAGCCGTACGTCCGCCTCCAGCTTCCTGCGCTGGCCCAACGCGTAGCGTACGAAGGTCCGGTGGGCCAGCCGGGAGAGGAACGCCCCGCGCAGGGACAGCAGTTCACGGCCCACGGTGTCGACGTGCTCCACCAGCGGTGAGTGCAGGCACTCCAGCACGTTGGGGTTGGCGCGCAGCGCCAGCTCGCAGAAACGCTCCAGCTCCCACGAGAACTGCTCCTGCGCCGGGCCCTCGACATGCGTCGGCGGCTTCTCGAACCGCCAGAACAGCGGCGTCGGAGCGAGGAACACGCCGCGCCGGTCGGTGTCGCTCCCCTCAGTGGCGAGCCCGAAGGCACGTGAGCCCATCACGCAGGAGTAGACCGTGTGGTCGCGTACGAGAGCCTCGGGATCAGGGGTGATCATGCCGGCGAGAGTACGTGAGCGAAAACGGGTTGCACCGGGAATTGCGGGAGCGCCCTCGGGCACCCCGCTCAAGTGGCAGAAGGCCGGGTTCTGATCGACATTGTCGATAAATCACCCCCTCCGGAAAGGAAGAACCATGGCAGGAAACGATCTCGGCAGCCTGCTGGGCGGATTGCTGGGCGGCGGCCAGGGCAGCGGCGCGGGCAGCCCGGGCGGCGCGGGCGACGTCCTCGGCGCGCTGCTGGGCGCGCTCGGCGGCGGCCGGGGCGGAACGGGCGGCGGCAACGCGCTCGAAGGGCTGATCGGGATGCTCACCAGGTCCGGCCTCGTCGACCAGGCGCAGTCCTGGGTCGGCACCGGTGAGAACCAGGCGGTCAGCGGCGCCCAGATCAGTGAGGCACTGCCGGACGAGACCCTGCAGAAGGTCGCCCGGGAAACGGGGGTCACCCCGCAACAGGCGGCCGACGAGATCGCCCGGTCGCTGCCGACGGCGGTCGACAGGCTGACTCCGTCGGGGGAGGTGCCGGAGGGCCGCTCGATCGAGGACCTGGTCCGGGAGCAGCAACTCTGACAGCGGAAGCGGCCCGGGGACCCGTCCGGCGGACCGGAGCCGGGCGCGCCCCGGGCCGTGTCCGTGCGCCGCCCCGTCTCACGGACGGAGCACCCCGGACCGCCTGCCCCGCCGCCCCTCTAGGCTGACCGGGCAGAGTGATCACGCAGGCGGACAGCAGGCGCGAGACGTACGAGGAACCGAGGAGCACGACGTGGCGGTACGAGCGGTCCGCGGAGCCGTCCAGCTGGAGCGGGACGAGGCCGGGCACATGGACGAGCGGGTCGGTGCCCTGCTCACCGCGGTCCTGGAGCGCAACAGCCTCGTCGCGGACGATCTGATCAGCATCTGGTTCACGGCCACCCCCGACCTGCACAGCGATTTCCCGGCCGCCGCCGCACGCGGGCTCGGTATCGTCGACGTACCGCTGATCTGCGCCCAGGAGCTGGACATCGCGGGGGCCATGCCCCGTGTGGTGCGCGTCCTGGCGCACGTCGAGACGTACCTTCCCAAGTCCGAGATCGCCCACGTGTACCTCGGTGCCACCGCCGCACTTCGCAAGGACATCGCCCAGTGAGAACCGCCGTCGTCATCGGAACGGGCCTCGTCGGCACTTCCGCAGCCCTCGCCCTCGCCGGGCGCGGCATCCAGGTCCACCTCGTCGACCACGATCCCCAGTCGGCCCGCACCGCCGCCGCGCTGGGCGCCGGTACGGACGAGGCACCCGAGGAGCGTGTGGACCTGGCGATCATCGCCGTGCCGCCCGCCCACGTGGCCTCGGTGCTGGCCACCGCCCTGCGGGACGAGATCGCCCGCGGCTACCTCGACGTCGCCAGCGTGAAGGGCGGCCCGCGCCGCGAGCTGGAGGCCCTCGGCCTCGACCTCACGCCGTACATCGGTACCCACCCCATGGCCGGCAAGGAGCGGTCGGGCCCGCTCGCCGCCACCGCGGATCTGTTCGAGGGCCGGCCCTGGGTCCTCACCCCGACCCGTGACACCGACACCGAGGTACTCAACCTCGCCCTGGAACTGGTCGCGCTCTGCCGGGCCGTCCCGGTCGTCATGGACGCCGACGCGCACGACCGGGCCGTCGCCCTGGTCTCCCACACCCCGCAGCTGATCTCGTCGATGGTCGCCGCCCGGCTGGAGGAGGCCGACGAGACCGCCGTACGCCTCTGCGGCCAGGGCATCAGGGACGTCACCCGGATCGCCGCCTCCGACCCCCGGATGTGGGTGGAGATCCTCTCCGCCAACCCCGGCCCGGTCGCCGACGTGCTGGCCGGGGTCGCCGCCGACCTCGACGAGACGGTACGGGCGCTGCGCGGCCTGCAGTCCGACGACGACGCCAGGCGCCGCGAGGGCACCGAGGGCATCGAGGACGTGCTGCGCCGCGGCAACGCGGGCCGGGTCAGGGTGCCGGGCAAGCACGGGACCGCCCCCACCGCGTACGAGATGGTGTCCGTGCTCATCAGCGACCGGCCGGGCGAACTGGCCGGGATCTTCGCCGACGCCGGACGGGCCGGGGTCAACGTCGAGGACGTGCGCATCGAGCACGCCACCGGCCAGCAGGCCGGCCTGGTCCAGCTCATGGTCGAGCCGAGCGCGGCCCCCGCGCTGAGCGCGGCGCTGCGCGAGCGGGGCTGGTCGATACGGCAGTAGGCCCGGGGCGGCGGGACCGGGAGGGCGTTGTCCACAGGGGTGCAGAGACCTGCTCCGGCACTCGGTAACCTTGTGCGGGGCGGGTACGCACGCGCCCCCGTCCCGCCCACCCCGTGTATCAGGAAGGTGTCCACCACCGTGGAAACCCGTACGGCCCCGGCCGCAGTGATCGTCGCCATCGACGGGCCCTCCGGCACCGGCAAGTCGAGCACGTCCAAGGCCGTCGCCGCGCAGCTCGGCCTGAGCTACCTGGACACCGGCGCCCAGTACCGGGCGATCACCTGGTGGATGCTGAACAACGGCATCGACGTGCAGGACGCGATGGAGGTGGCGACCGCGGCCGCCAAGCCGGTCATCGTCTCCGGCACCGACCCCGCCGCCCCGACGATCACCGTCGACGGCGAGGACGCCTCGGCCCCGATCCGCACCCAGGAGGTCACCTCCAAGGTCAGCGCCGTCAGCGCGGTCCCCGAGGTGCGCACCCGGATCACCGAGCTCCAGCGCACCATCGCCGCCGCGGCCGAGCGGGGCATAGTCGTCGAGGGCCGGGACATCGGCACCACCGTGCTGCCCGACGCCGACCTGAAGATCTTCCTCACCGCTTCCCCGGAGGCCCGCGCCGCCCGCCGCAGCGGAGAGGTCAAGGGCTCCGACCTCGCGGCCACCAAGGAAGCGCTGATCAAGCGGGACGCGGCCGACTCCGGCCGCAAGACCTCCCCGCTCGCCAAGGCGGACGACGCGGTCGAGGTGGACACCACAGAGCTGACCCTTCAGCAGGTCATCGAGTGTGTCGTCACCCTCGTCGAGGAGAAGCGGGCCACGAAGTGACCCAGGCCACGGGCTCGCCCTCGCCGCGCGGTGCGGCGGTCGGGCGCGGGATCGGCATCGGGCTGATGTACGGGCTGTGGAAGCCCCGCGTCCTCGGCGCGTGGCGGGTTCCCGCCTCCGGACCCGTCATACTCGCGGTGAACCACTCGCACAACATCGACGGTCCGATGCTGATGGGCACCGCGCCCCGGCCCGTCCACTTCCTGATCAAGAAAGAGGCGTTCGTCGGCCCGCTCGACCCGTTCCTGCGCGGAATCGGGCAGCTCAAGGTGGACCGTACGACCGCCGACCGCACCGCCATCACCCACGCCCTCGGCGTGCTGGAGAACGGCGGGGCGCTCGGGATCTTTCCCGAGGGCACCAGGGGCGAGGGCGACTTCGCCTCCCTGCGTGCCGGGCTCGCGTACTTCGCGGTGCGCAGCGGGGCGCCGATCGTGCCCGTGGCCGTCCTGGGAAGCACCGAGCGCCGCGGACGGTTGATATCGGCACTGCCGCCGCTGCGCAGCCGGGTCGACGTCGTCTTCGGCGACGCCTTCGAGGCGGGCGACAGCAGCGGTCGGCGTACCCGCAAGGCGCTGGACGAGGCGACGGTACGGATCCAGGCGCGGCTGACCGCCCATCTGGACGAGGCCAGGCGTTTCACCGGGCGCCGGGTAAGACTTGAGTAGTGGGCCGCGCAGTCGTGGCCCATCGATGATGATGCAAAGAGGAACGGACTTCATGAACGACCAGATTCACTCCGGCGGCTCGGACCACGAGCACGGAGCGCTTGGCGACGCCGAGTACGCGGAGTTCATGGAGCTCGCCGCGGAGGAGGGCTTCGACCTCGAAGAGGTCGAGGGTGCGATCGACGAGGCCGGACACGGTCCGCTGCCCGTGCTCGCCGTCGTCGGCCGTCCCAATGTCGGCAAGTCGACGCTGGTGAACCGGATCATCGGCCGGCGCGAGGCGGTCGTCGAGGACAAGCCCGGCGTCACCCGCGACCGCGTCACCTACGAGGCCGAGTGGGCGGGCCGCCGCTTCAAGGTCGTCGACACCGGCGGCTGGGAGCAGGACGTGCTGGGCATCGACGCCTCCGTCGCCGCCCAGGCCGAGTACGCGATCGAGGCGTCCGACGCGGTCGTCTTCGTGGTCGACTCCACCGTCGGCGCGACCGACACCGACGAAGCCGTCGTCAAGCTGCTGCGCCGGGCCGGCAAGCCGGTCGTGCTGTGCGCCAACAAGGTCGACGGACAGAGCGGCGAGGCGGACGCCACCGCGCTGTGGTCGCTGGGCCTCGGCGAGCCGCACCCGGTCTCCTCGCTGCACGGCCGCGGCACCGGCGACCTGCTCGACGCCGTGCTCGAAGCGCTTCCCGAGGCCCCGGCCCAGCGCTTCGGCACCGCGATCGGCGGCCCGCGCCGGATCGCGCTCATCGGCCGTCCGAACGTCGGCAAGTCCTCGCTGCTGAACAAGGTGGCCAACGAGGACCGCGTCGTCGTCAACGAGCTCGCCGGTACCACCCGCGACCCGGTCGACGAGCTGATCGAGCTCGGCGGCATCACCTGGAAGTTCATCGACACGGCAGGCATCCGCCGCCGCGTCCACCTCCAGGAGGGCGCGGACTACTACGCCTCGCTGCGTACCGCCGCCGCCGTGGAGAAGGCCGAGGTCGCCGTCGTCCTGATCGACGCGGGCGAGTCCATCAGCGTCCAGGACCAGCGCATCATCACCATGGCCGTGGAGGCCGGGCGTGCCCTGGTGATCGCGTACAACAAGTGGGACAAGCTCGACGAGGAGCGCCGCTACTACCTGGAGCGCGAGATCGAGACGGAGCTCGCGCAGATCGCGTGGGCACCGCGGGTCAATGTCTCGGCCGTCACCGGCCGGCACATGGAGAAGCTCGTACCGGCGATCGAGACCGCCCTCGCCAGCTGGGAGACCCGTGTCCCCACCGGCCGGCTGAACGCCTTCCTCGGCGAGATCGTCGCCTCCCACCCGCACCCCGTCCGCGGTGGCAAGCAGCCCCGGATCCTCTTCGGCACCCAGGCCGGCACCAAGCCGCCGCGCTTCGTGCTGTTCGCCTCGGGCTTCCTGGAGCACGGCTACCGGCGGTTCGTCGAGCGTCGGCTGCGTGAGGAGTTCGGCTTCGAGGGCACCCCGATCCACATCTCGGTGCGGGTCCGCGAGAAGCGCGGCCGCAACAAGTAACCGGCCAGGGCGTATGACGGAGCCCCGGTCCCTCCCGCATCCGGGACGGACCGGGGCTCCGTCATACGCTCAGGCCCCTCGCGAGCCCGGGGGCAGGGCCGCCGGCTGGGCGCGCCCGGAGTGCCGGCCCACCCGATGCCAGGAACCGGTGCCGCCGGTGTGCGCGCCGGTGCCACTGCCGGTGCCGCTGTGTCCGGTGGCCCCGCCCGTGACGGCGAGACCGGTGGAGAAACCGGCGGAGTGGCCGGAATGGCTGCTCAACGGGAGACGGCTGCCGAAGAGCCCGGTACCGAAGGCCATGAAGCCGAGGTTCTCCTCGCCGCTCCGATCACCCGGCAGCGCCCGGAACGAACGGCGGTACTCGGAGTACAGCGCGTCGTAGATCGGGGTGTGGGACGGACCGCCCGAAGGGTCCTGCGAGGGGCGCATGGCAGGGATCGGGCTCGGGCGCTGGTGGGAGGAGTCGTATGAGTGCACGTATGTGCCAACGACACCGGTGTCCGTCGGATGCGGGCGCGGCGGAGAAATAGCTGTTCGCCGCCGGTGCGAGGGGCCGGCCGTCATGATCAGGTACCGGCCAGCGGCATCGCGGCGGCGACCAGGAGCCCTTCGGCCGCGGCCCGGTCCAGGGCGTCGCGCAGCAGGTCCTCGCGGGGCTGCTGGCCGATCGCCCCTGCCGGGGCGGCGAAGACGAGAACGGTCCGGGACTTGTTGGCCGCGGCCCGCCAGCCCTCGGTGACCTGGAGCGGTGCGTGCGCCTGCCACCAGGCGACCGGCGCGCCACCGCCGGTGCCGGGCTGGAGCACGGCGTGCAGCTGGCCCATGGCGAGCAGGATCGACCAGCCGTGCAGCACGGTGGGCACCCGGTCCATCCGGTGGACCGGGTGGAAGCCCTGTTCCAGCAGCAGCTGGAGGAATTCGTCGCCCCGGCTGCCGTCCGTGCCGGGACGGGCGATGGCACCGGTCGGCTCGACGACGAGGGCCGGGTGGAGCTCGTCGTCGATCAGGACGAGGCCGCTGGTGATCCCGAGGACGGCCTGTTCGGCGGGCAGGCCCTGCGGCCGCGTCGCGTCGCCGGAGCCGTCGTCGCCGGTGATGCTGCGTACCGCGCCCTGCAGCTGCTCCTCCGCGACCTGGACGACCTGCGAGGGGATGCACGTCGCGTGGGCGAAGGCGAGGACGGCGGTCTCGTCGCCGACGAAGAGCACCGTGCTGGTGCGTTCCTGCTCGGAGTCGCCGGGGGTGCGGCAGGAAGTGCAGTCGTAACTGCCCGGGGCGTTGTCGCCGACGAGCAGCCGGTCGGCTTCGGCGTCGCCGATCTCGGCGCGTACGTCCTCGCTGACGTCGAGCATGCGCGGCACGGGTGGCTCCTCGAACTCGGTACGTGCGCCGGGCGGTTCCCGGCTCATGGAAATGACAACGGGCGAGCCGCGGCCGGGGTCACGCGAGAAAGGGAACGTAATCGAACCAACCCGCGCAGAGGGTGAATCTCAGGATCCTGACGACCGATTGGTGACAGTTTGTCCCGATCCGGCGGGGTGTGATGTGGTCGACTCGGTCGCAGATCGGTGCGCCGATACGTCGACAAAGCAGGAAAGCGGGCGAGTCCACAGCTGACCGGATTTCGCCCCTGCGCGGAGTGAACCGTCGACGGGCCCGTGCCGTCATGCCAAGTGCAGCCTGCCGCTGATCAGTCGAACCGGGAGACATGGCGTTTCATGCACATTTCTTTCCTGCTCCACAACGCCTATGGAGTCGGGGGCACGATCCGCACGACGTTCAATCTCGCCGGAGAGCTGGCCGGGCACCATGACGTCGAGATCGTGTCGGTGTTCCGGCACCGCGAGGTCCCCGCGCTGGGCGCCCCCGAAGGGGTGCGCCTGAGCCATCTCGTCGACCTGCGGAAGAAGAGCCCGACGTACGACGGCGACGCGGCCGAGTACACCCGTCCCGCGACCGTGTTCCCGCGCGGCGACAGCCGGTACCGGCAGTACAGCAGGCTGAGCGACGCACGGGTGGCGGACCATCTGCGCTCCCTGGAGGCGGACGTCGTGGTCGGGACCCGGCCGGGGCTCAATGTGCACATCAGCAGGCAGGCCCGCCGCGGCCCGGTCCGGATCGGGCAGGAGCACCTCACCCTCGACAGCCACGGCTACCGGCTCCGTCGCGAGATCGCGCACCGCTACACCCTGCTCGACGCGATCACCACCGTCACCGAGGCCGACGCCCAGGCCTACCGGACCGGGTTCAAACTGCCCGGCGTACGGATCGAGGCCATTGCCAACAGTGTGCCCGCGCCGACGGTCCCGCCCGCCGACGGCGACCGCAAGTGGGTGATCGCCGCGGGCCGGCTCCACAAGGTCAAGCGGTACGACCTGCTCGTCCGGGCGTTCGCCGACGTGGTCGCGGTCCGCCCGGACTGGCGGCTGCGCATCTACGGCGGCGGCGACGCGACCGGGAACGAACGACAGGCGCTGCTCACGCTCATCGGTGAACTCGGGCTGTACGACCATGTGTTCCTGATGGGACCGGTCAATCCGCTGGAGGCCGAGTGGCCCAAGGGGTCCATCGCCGCGGTCACCTCGGACCGCGAGTCCTTCGGCATGACCATCGTCGAGGCGATGCGCTGCGGCCTGCCGGTCGTGGCCACCGACTGCCCGCACGGCCCCCGCGAGATCATCGACGACGGCACCGACGGACGGCTGGTCCCCGTCGGTGACACGGCGGCGGTGACCGACGCCCTGCTCGGACTGATCCAGGACGACGACGCACGGCACCGCGCGGGGCTCGCCGCACTGGCCGCCTCGCAGCGCTTCGACCCGTCGCGGATCGCCGAGCGCCATGAACGGCTCTTCGCCGAACTCGCCTCGCGCGGCCCGCGCGACCGCTCGCACGGCGCGATGAGCACCACGCTGCACCGTGCCCGGGGCACCGTGCTGGACGGGGCGTACGCCCTGCGCTACAAGGCAGCCGCCGTGATCCGCAAGGGGAAGACCGCATGACCGCCTCCGCAGAGCGAAGGGCGCCCCGGGCCGACTGCACCGTGGGACCCGACGGCGGGATCACCTTCGATCTCGACCTCCGCCGCCATGAGGACGAGAAGACGCCCGAGCTGCTGCTCCGGCTCCGCGGCGCCAAGGGCCCGGACCGCGACACCGGGACCGTACGGCTGCCGCTGAGCCCGCTGCGCGACGGACGGCTGCGCGCGGTGCTGCCGGGGACCGCACGGTCCGCCGAGGGCCGCTGGGACGTGTATCTGCGGGAGCCGGGCGGGGACGACGACGGGGCGGTGGCCGTCGAGCCGGGGATCAGGGACCTGCGTCTGCTCGTGGACCGCACACCGGCGAGCGGGCCGATCGCGGTCCGCATCCCGTACCCGACCCTCGACGGCCGGCTCGCCGTCCGCTGCTGGCTGCGCGCACCGCACGCCGAGGCCGGACCGGTGACCTTCGACGGGACCGGGATGACCGTCGAGGGCACGCTGTACGGGACGGGCCTCGGCGCCGACGCCCGCGTCGAGGCACGGCCGCCCGGTGCCGGCGGCCGGGTCCTGCGGGTGCCGGTCACCGGGCAGGACGGCACCTTCGCCTTCACGCTCCCGTTCGACCGGCTGTCCGACGGGGCCGTCACCGCGCAGCAGCTCTGGACGCTCTGGCTGGTCCCCGGGGCGGCGGGCGAGCCGGCCGGCGGCGTACGGATCTCCCGCATCCTCGACGACGTCTGGGACCGCAAGAAGATCTTCGTCTACCCGGGCCGCGGCGCGGGGGAGGGCGTCCGGGCCACCCCCTGCTACTCCACCGACAACGACCTCTGCGTACGGCTCGAACCGGCACCCTAGACCTGTCCGGGGCGGGGCTCGTTCCCGGTGCGGGGCTTGCGGACGCAGGCTGTCCGCAAGCCCTGGCAGACTCGCCCCATGTTGGAGACCTCGGCACGACTGCTGCGTCTGCTCTCACTGCTCCAGGCGCACCGCGACTGGTCCGGCGCCGATCTCGCCGACCGGCTCGGCGTCACCCCGCGGACCGTCCGGCGCGATGTCGACAAGCTGCGCGAACTGGGCTACCCGGTCAACGCCAGTCCCGGCACCGGTGGCGGGTACCAGCTCGGCGCCGGTGCCCGGTTGCCGCCGCTGCTCCTGGACGACGAGGAGGCCGTCGCCGTCGCGGTCGGCCTGCGCACCGCGGCGGGCAACGGCGTCGAAGGCATCGGCGAGACCTCCGTACGCGCCCTGACAAAGCTGGAACAGGTGCTGCCGGACCGGCTCCGGCGCCGGGTGAACGCGCTGAACACCTTCACCGTGCCGCTGCTCCGGGCACCCGTCGCGTCGGTCGCCGACGCGGGCGTCCTGACCGAACTCGCCGGAGCCTGCCGGGACGCCGAACGGCTGCGCTTCGAGTACCGGGACCACTCCGGCTCCGTCTCGCGGCGGACCGTCGAACCGCACCGGCTGGTGTGCACCGAGCGCCGCTGGTACCTCGTCGCCTGGGACCTGGACCGCGCGGACTGGCGTACGTTCCGGGCGGACCGGATCACCCCCACGCCGCCGCACGGCCCGAGGTTCACCCCGCGCGACGCACCCGCGGAGGATCTGGCGGCCTACGTCTCGAAGGGGATCTCCACGTCCGTGTACCCGACGCGGGCGGTGGTCCGGCTGAAGGCGGGGATCGAGCGCGCGGCCGAGCGGGTCTCGCCCGCGGCCGGGGTGCTGGAGGCGGTCGACGCCGAAAGCTGTCTGCTGCTGAGCGGGGCGGCCACCCTGGACGTGCTGGTCATCCACGTGATGATGCTGGGATTCGACTTCGAGGTGGTCGAACCACCGGAGCTCCAGGACGCGATCAGGGCGGCCAGGGACCGGCTGACCAGGGCCCTGGAGTGAGCCCGGCCTGCGACAACGCCATACGGACGGCCTGGGCGGCCCGCTATACCAGTGGCGGCCGGCGGCCGCCCTCGTACCGCATTGCGAATATTGTGACCAGAGGATAAGGCTGCCATAAGGAAGCGTGAATTCCCGGCGACGTGCTCATTTACGCAGGTTATTCGGCAAGGGAATTCCAACCGCTCGGCACGGGATATTCCCTCCCGATTCCGGGCCTTCCGCGTGATCATTTTCCGGCTTGTGTGATTACTGTGTGTCCGGCCCCCGGGTGCGTGTCCGGGTGGCGTGATCCATACGGCAGGGGTGTCGTGATCCTGTGACAGAAGTGTGACCGGCGGGGAACGTGAGGATGCCCGGCGGTGGCGGGCGCCCCGGCTTCCGCCACCGCCCGGGGCCGCCTACGGTGAAGGGCATGGCACCCATACCGACCCCTCCCGTCCAGCCCGACGACGCGCCGGGTGAGTACGTCGGCCTCGCCGCCGACGCCGCCGAACGGCGGGCCCGCAGCCATGGCTGGAGCACCGTCAGATCCCTGCCGCCGGGCGCGATCATCACCATGGAGTTCCGGAGCGGACGGATCAACTTCGAGGTCGACGCCGCCGTCGTCACCCGCTGCTGGGTGGGCTGAGACCTCCGCGACCGCGACCCGGGCGTCCGGCCCCGGACATGGGTGAGGGCCCCGACCGGAGTCGGGGCCCTCACTCATGTCCGGGGGAGCGGCTGTGCGTACCGGCTCCGTGGTCGCCTGGGTCTCAGCCGCCGGCCACCGGGCGGGCCGGGCTCGTGCCGCCGCGCGGTGTGCGGTCGGCGTGCGGCGGCCGCCGGCTGCCGGCCGGGGTGACCGGGGTCCGCTCCGAGCGCACCACGTGCGCCGGATGCGAGGCGTGCGCGCGCGAGCGGGTGGTGGTGGAGCCGGTGGCTCCCGCGACGGCAGGCTCCAGAGCCGGGCTCTGTACCGGGGTGTCGCAGCCGTCCGGCTGGGGCGGCAGTGCGGGCCTGGGCCCGCCGGCCGCGACGGGAACGGAGGGAACGGGGCGGCCGAACCCCCGCAGGTTGTCGCGCTGGGCGAAGATCCAGGCCTCCGCCCGGGTGATCAGCGGCTCGACCCAGGGCAGGCCCAGCATGATCAGCAGGCCCGCCGCCCAGCCCAGCAGGACGTCGCTGAGCCAGTGCGTACCGAGATAGACGGTGGTGAGCCCGACACCGAGCGAGACGATGGCCGACATGGCCGACAGGTAGCGCCGGGCTCGCGGGGTGGTGGCCAGATAGGCGAGGATTCCCCAGGTCACGACCGCGTTGGCGGTGTGGCCGGAGGGGAATATATCGCCGCCGGCGAAGAGTTCGGCGGAGCCGATCTGGGTCGCGTAGTGCGGTCCGAGGCGCCCGAGACCGATCTTGACCGCGCCGACCGTCACATTGAGCAGCAGCAGTGCCGCGCCCAGCGTCAGCAGCGGTCGCAGCGTGTGCTGCCGCCAGGAGCGCCAGCCGAGCCAGCAGGCGACCATGGTGGCGGTGGGTCCGCGCTGGCCGAGCACGATGTAGTAGTCGAGGAACGCATGGATTTCCGGCCACTGCTGGTACGGCCGGAAGAGCATGACCTTCCAGTCCAGGGTCACCAGCCAGGACGAGACCAGCACGGCAATGACGATGGCGAGATAGAACGCCAACGTCCCGCCGAAGAGCGCGATGCGGTGACGGCTCATCCGCGGTGGCTCTATCTTCGGCGGCTCCGGCTCCCGGTCCAGCCGGGCAAAGATGTCGGTACGCACCCAATCGACGTTACAGCGAGTTAGTGCGGGACCCGGTCGATCCGGTCTCTTTGTGATGACGATGTGATGTGGACTATGTCTCAGCGGGGTCTTAATTCCTGACCTCCGTGAGCATCTCGAAGGGTCTTCGCGCTATTGATTTCGCACGCATTTCGGAAGGGTGTTTGGGAGCGGGCGGAAAAGCGCAGGAGGTGCCGGTATGAATTTATCCGGGCCCGGCGGGCGGCTGAACGGACGGTGCCGGTCCGGTCACCGGCCGCTTTCGGACCCGGCCCGGCGGGTGCCGCGCGGGGGTGGCCGAGTACCGTCCTGTGCCGAGTACGGAGCGTGTCCCCGCAGGTCCGGGCGGTGGTTCGGCGTGGCGTACGCCACACCCCGTGGTCCGACCGGGTATGAGGTGGACCACGTGGGCGGGCTCCGAACTCGCGTACGCTGACGGATCACTCGCCCGTCGATGCCGGGCCATGAGGAGCGGCGAACCGCCGAGTCCCCGGTTGGCCCGCCGAGCGCGAGGGACCTTTTGGGAGGTACATGCATGTCCGGGACGACCACAGCCCGAATCCGGCTGCGCTCAGCGGCCGCCGGTGCCAATCGATGGGTCGTCCTCGTCGTCCTCTGCCTCAGTCTCCTGCTCGTGGCACTCGACTCGACCGTGCTCCACGTCGCCGTACCCGCCGTCACCGAGGACCTGCGGCCCAGCGCGGTCGGTCTGCTCTGGATCGTCGACGCCTATCCGCTGGTCTGTGCCTCGCTGCTGATCCTCTTCGGCACCCTCGGGGACCGGGTCGGCCGCCGCCGCGTGCTGCTGCTCGGCTACGCCCTCTTCGGTGTCGCCTCCGCGATAGCCGCGCTGGCCGGCAGCCCCGGCGTGCTCATCGTGGCGCGTGCCCTGCTCGGGGTCGGCGGCGCCATGATCATGCCGGCGACGCTGTCGATCCTCCGGCAGGTCTTCCCCGACCGGCGTGAACGGGCCGTGGCGATCGGTATCTGGACCGCGGTCGCCGCTGTGGGCGCCGCCACCGGTCCGGTCATCGGCGGCTTCCTCGTCGAGCACTTCTGGTGGGGCTCGGTCTTCCTGATCAACGTCCCGCTGATGGTGCTGATCCTGCCGGTCGCACGACTGCTGCTGCCCGAGTCGCGCGGCAGTCACGACGGTCCGTGGGACGTGCTGGGCGCGCTGATGGCCGCCGCCGGAGTGCTCGGGGTGGTCCTCGGGGTGAAGCGGGCGGGCGCGGGTGAGGTGCTCGGCCCGGCCACGCTCGTCCCGCTGCTGATCGGTGCGGGGCTGCTCGTCGTGTTCGTGCGGCGTCAGAAGCGGCGCACGCATCCGCTGATCGACATAGGGCTGTTCACCAGGCCCGCCTTCTCCACCGCGGTGGGCTGCATCGTCCTCGCCATGCTGGCCCTGGTCGGTCTTGAGCTCATAGCCGTGCAGTACCTCCAGCTCGTCCTCGGCCTGAGCCCGCTCCAGACCGGTCTGCGGCTGCTGCCGCTCACCTTCGCCGCGATGGCCGCGGGCGCCACCGGCTCGTACACCCTGCGCCGTGTCGGACCACGCCGGATGGTCGGCTGGGGCTTCGTGCTCACGGCCGTCTCGGTGCTGATCCTCACCGCGATGGGACAGCACGACCGGCCCGCACTGCTGACGGCGGCCTTCATCGCCCTCGGTTTCGGGCTCCAGACCACGCTCTTCGGGGCGTACGAATCCATGCTCAGCGAGGCCCCCGCCGACCGGGCGGGCGGGGCGGCGGCGATCGGCGAGACCTCCTACCAGCTGGGTGCGGGCATGGGGATCGCCCTGCTCGGCAGTGTCATGAACGCCGCCTACGCCCCCGGGCTCTCGAAGCTCTCCGAAGCGGGTGTCCCGGCCGGGGCCGGCGCGGCCGCCGCCCACTCGCTGGGCGAGGCCTACCAGGTGGCGGACCGGCTGGGAGGTCCGCTGGGGGCGGTGCTCCGCTCCACGGCGCGCCACTCCTTCATCACGGGACTGCATGTCACGCTGCTGGTCAGCGCCGCCCTGCTGCTGCTCGGCGCGCTCGCCGCGCTGCGGCTGCCGCGGGTGATGGACTGCCCCGCGCCGGTGCCCGACGAAGCCGGGCGGCCCGACGCGGGCGAGACCCGCGAACACCGCACCGCGCACGAGGTCCCCGCCCCGGACCGTGCGCAGCGGCCCCTCCCTCGGCCGGCCCGGCACCGACCCGCCGAGGCGACCGGCTCTGGACGGGCGGCACACTGAGCCGTAACGTCGGTGCGAGGCCATAACTAACACTGCTAGTTTTAGCATCGCGCGAGCCGTCGGAGGCATCCTCATGTCCACCACCGAGTCCTCGAAGCTCCCACCGTTCGACCCCGCCGACCCGATCGGCATCGACGATCTGCTCAGCGCCGAGGACCTCGCGATCCGCGGGACCGTACGCGACTGGGCCGCCGACCGCGTCCTGCCGCACATCGCCGAGTGGTACGAGAACGGCGAGCTGCCCGGCATCCGCGAGCTGGCCCGTGAGCTCGGCTCGCTCGGTGCGCTCGGCATGTCCCTCCAGGGATACGGCTGCGCGGGCGCCACCGCCGTCCAGTACGGACTGGCCTGTCTGGAGCTCGAAGCGGCGGACTCGGGGATCCGCTCCCTGGTCTCCGTGCAGGGATCGCTCGCCATGTACGCCATCCACCGCTTCGGCTCCGAGGAGCAGCGCCGGCGCTGGCTGCCGGGCATGGCGGCCGGCGAGATCATCGGCTGCTTCGGCCTCACCGAACCGGACCACGGCTCCGACCCCGCCGGGATGCGTACCTTCGCCAGGCGCGACGGTGGGGACTGGGTGCTCACCGGCCGCAAGATGTGGATCACCAACGGCTCGGTCGCTGGGGTCGCCGTCGTGTGGGCGCAGACCGACGACGGAATCCGTGGATTCGCCGTGCCGACCGACACCCCGGGCTTCTCGGCGCCCGAGATCAAGCACAAGTGGTCGCTGCGCGCCTCGGTCACCAGTGAGCTGGTGCTCGACGAGGTCCGGCTGCCCGCCGATGCGGTGCTGCCGGGCGTCACCGGTCTGCGCGGCCCGCTCAGCTGTCTCAGCCACGCCCGCTACGGGATCGTCTGGGGAGCCATGGGTGCGGCCCGCGCCAGCTTCGAGGCGGCCGTGGACTACGCGAGGACCAGGGAGCAGTTCGGCCGGCCGATCGGCGGCTTCCAGCTCACCCAGGCCAAGCTCGCGGACATGGCCGTGGAACTGCACAAGGGCATCCTGCTCGCCCACCATCTGGGCCGGCGGATGGACGCGGGCAGGCTCCGCCCGGAGCAGGTCAGTTTCGGAAAACTCAACAATGTGCGGGAGGCGATCGACATCTGCCGTACCTCGCGCACCATCCTCGGCGCCAACGGGATCTCGCTGGAGTACCCGGTGATGCGCCATGCGACGAATCTGGAGTCGGTGCTCACCTACGAAGGGACCGTGGAGATGCACCAGCTGGTGCTGGGCAAGGCGCTCACCGGTCTCGACGCGTTCCGCTAGAGGCCGGAACGTCCGGCGAGCGCCCTGCTCAGCTCTGGTTGAAGAAGCCGTCGGCCGGCCGGCCGACGGCTTCGGTGACCACCTGGGTGTCGGCCGGGCTCAGCAGGAAGACCCGGGTGGCGACGCGCTCGATCGAGCCGCGCAGTCCGAAGATCAGCCCGGCGGCGAAATCCACGACGCGCTTCGCGTCGGTGGGGTCCATGGTCGTGAGGTTGACGATGACCGGAACGCCGTCCCGGAAGAGCTCTCCGATGGCCCGCGCGTCCCGGAAACTGTCCGGAGTCACGGTGGCGATCCGGCGGCCCGTCTCCTCGGCAGCCTCGGACGCGATCTGCACCCGGGGGTCGGTCACCCATGCCTGGCCGGTCCCGGTCTGCGGGCCCTCGGCGTACTCGTCGTCGTAGTACCGCTCGTCGTTGTCCTCCACGAGGCCCAGCCAGGCACTCGCCTTGCGCACCGATCCCATGGACGCCTCCTCTCACCGCGGTTCCGTCTTGTTCCGCATCTCTTTCGTCTCCCTATGGTCGTCCATGATGCGGATCGTGCGCCAAGTGGATAGTCGGCGCGCAGGGGATTCGTGACGGTACTGGCACAGAAGATGTGGCGATTCGTCAGGGTTTCTCCCGCATAAGGAGTCTGAAAGAAAGAAAATATGATGCCCGGGCCGTACGGGTGATGCGGGGGACGTACGGGTGAACGGGGTGGTCGATACGATGCACCTCGCGCGGCCGCACGAGCCCGGCGCGAAGGTGAACGACTCTCGGGGGATCGTCGTGTTCGGAATAGTCAGGCCCTGCGCCCATCGGTTGTCCGAGGGGCTCAGGACCGAATGGATGGCCCATCTCTGCGGGCTCTGCCTCGCACTTCGCTCAGATCACGGGCAATTCGCCAGGATCGTTACGAACTATGACGGTCTGATTGTTTCGGTTCTGACGGAGGCTCAGTCCGAGCGCACCACCGGATGGCGCCGCACGGCGGGGCCCTGCCCGCTGCGCGCCATGCGGACCGCCCCGGTCGCCCGCGGCGAGGGGGCCAGACTGGCCGCCGCCGTCTCCCTGGTGCTCGCCTCGGCGAAGGTCCGGGACCACGTCGCGGACGGGGACGGCCTGTTGAGGCGCCGCCCGGTCGCCGCCGCCGCGCGCCGGGTCGCCGCGGGCTGGGACCGGGCCGGCGCGCGCACCGGCGCACAGCTCGGCTTCGACACGGCGCTGCTCGTGGACGCCGTCGACCGGCAGACCGGCATCGAGCTGACCGCCGGGCCCGGCACCCCGCTGCTCACGGTCACCGAACCCACCGAGACCGCCACCGCGGCCGCCTTCGCCCACACCGCGGTGCTCGCCGGCAGGCCACGGAACGCGGCGCCGCTCGCCGAGGCCGGCCGCCTCTTCGGGCGCCTGGCCCATCTGCTGGACGCCGTGGAGGACCAGGAAACTGACGCCGCGTCGGGGGCCTGGAACCCGCTCACCGCGACCGGCACCTCGCGGGCGGAGGCCCGGCGGCTGTGCGACGACGCGCTGCACGGCGTACGGCTGGCGCTGCGCGACGCGGAATTCACCGACGGCAAGCTGGCCCATGTGCTGCTGGCGCACGAGCTGCGCCAGTCGGTGGACCGGGCCTTCGATACCACCTCGTGCTCGCACCGGGCGGGCGGCGTGCTCCTGGACGGAGCCGACGCCACGTCAGGCTCCGGGCAGACCGGGTCCTTCGGGCCGCCGCCGGGCAATCCGTACGCACCGGGCCCCGGCGGCCCGGCGAGCCCGCCGCAGCCCCCGCCCGAGCCGCCGCGCGACCGGCGCGGTCTGATCGCGGGCTGCCTGGTGTGGGCGGGGCTGGCCTGCACCTGCCAGATGTGCTGCGGCACGTTCGACGACCCGTGGAGCCATCAGCGCCGCGAAGGCCTCTGCAACCAGTGCGACTGCGGGGACTGCTGCGATGCGTGCGACTGCTGCAGCAACTGCGGGGACTGCTGTGACGGGTGCGACTGCTGCGACTGCAGCTGCTGAGCCGGACGCCGGGTCCGGCTGCCGGGCGCCCGGTCCGGATCACTTGATCTCGGGCGGCGAGATCTGCGAGGTCCTGATCGCCGAAGCGCCGATGCCCCACTTCTTCAGGATCCGGTCGTAGGTGCCGTCCGCCTTCAGGCCGTTCACCGCGGCCTGGAAGGCGGGTGCCAGCTCGGTGCCCTTCTTGAAGGCGAAGCCGACGTCGAGGCGCTTGAACTCATTGAGGAAGCGCACGCCCTCCTGCTGGCGCACCGCGTACCGAAGCCCGTTGATGGTGGACATCACCACATCGCTGCGGCCCTGCTGGAGCGAGGCCCAGGTGGCGCCCTGGTCGCTGTACGTCTTCACGTCGTACGGCTTGCGGCCCGCGTCGGTGCACCGGCGCCGGTTCTCCTCCAGGGTCACCTCGAAGGTGGTGCCCGCACCGGTGCCCACGGTCAGGCCGCAGAGCTGGGTGAGATCGGTGACCTTCTTCAGCTTGCTGTCCTCGCGGACCGCGAAGCCCTGGCCGTCATTGATGTACGTGACGAAGTCGATGGTCCTGCGGCGCTCGTCGGTCACCCCGAAGTTGCCGGTGCCCACGTCGTACTTCCCGCTGCCCAGCGCCGGCAGGATCGCCTCGAAGGAGGCCACCTCACGGGTGAACCTCAGCCCGAGCTTCCTGGCCACCGCGTCCGCGAAGTCGATGTCCGTACCGGCCACCGTCTTCCCGTCCGCGAGGTAGGTGGCGCCGGGCGGGTTGCTGACGCTGGCGGCGATGTCCAGGGTCCCTGCGGAGCGGACGCCGGCGGGCAGCAGCTTCGCCGCGGCCTCGTCCTCGCGCACCGACGAGACGACGTCGGTCGTCGGCACCTTTCCCTTGGCGCCCCCGTCCCCGGCGGCACCGGCCGGTGCGGACACCGGATCGCCGGACCCGCACGCGGTGAGGGCGAGAGCGGCGACGGTGATCAGCGCGAAGGCAGCGGTGTGCCGGGTTCGGGACATGAAGAGGTTCTCCAGAGTCGTCGGCCGTGAGCGGGCGCGACCGCGGCAGGGCAGCGCGCGGCGACCTCACGGCCGGGTCGAGGAAGGACGGCGGAGCGAGGGGAGGGGAGAGCGGCGTCGTGTGTGAAGGCACGCGGGGAGAAATGCCCGGACGCCGGAAACGGCGCGAGGCGGAGACGCGGGGAGACGCAGGGGGTCAGCTCAACAGGAGGAGGACCACACGCGACCGAAGTCGATGTGGGAGCGCTTGACCAGCCACTGCTGCGAATGCATGGCCCAAGTGGAACAGGCATCCGGCGGTCCGTCAACTGAACCGAGACGTACGGCTCATAGTGTGGACAGGCTTGACAACGCGCGGCGAACAGCGCTTACCTCGGAGGCGGACCGGCGCTGAGGGGCCCGGTCCACGTTGTGTTTCGGCTGAAGGCACGCCCCGTGTTCGATCTCTGCATCCACGGAGCCTTCGCATGTCCGCGCAGACAGATACCCTCCCTCACTCTCCTCCCGCCCCGCTCACCAGGAGCGACGGAGCCGACCGGCTCCGGATCGTGCCGGTACGCCGCACGGGCCAGTGGGCGGCGGCCGCCGCAGTCCTGGCGCTGCTCGCCCTGGCGCTGAACTCCGTCATCCGCAACGACGCCTTCCAGTGGGACGTCGTCGCCGACTACTTCACCACCGCCGCGGTCCTGCGCGGCCTCGGTCTGACCCTCTGGCTCACGGCACTGGTCATGGTGCTCGGCTTCGCCCTCGGCACCCTGCTCGCCGTCCTCAGACTCTCCGCCAACCGTGTGCTCCGGACGGTCAGCTGGGGATACATCTGGCTGTTCAGATCGACCCCGATCCTGGTCCAGCTGCTGTTCTGGTTCAACATCGGCGCGCTCTACCCGGAGATCCTCGGCGTCCGTACGGTGAACCTCCTCGGCCCCGTCACGGTCGCCGTCATCGGGCTCACCCTGCACGAGGCCGCGTACGCCGCCGAAGTCGTCCGCGGCGGCATCCTCTCCGTGGAACGCGGACAGATCGAGGCCGCCCAGTCGCTCGGCCTCGGGCCCTGGCGCAGGTTCCGCCGGATCGTCCTGCCGCAGGCGATGCGCTCCATCGTCCCGCCCGCCGGGAACATGCTGATCGGCACCCTCAAGGGCACCTCGATCGTCAGCATCATCGCCGTGCAGGACCTGCTGTACTCCGTACAGCTCGTGTACCACCGCACCTATCAGGTCATCCCGCTGCTGCTGGTCGCCACCATCTGGTACGCCGTGGTCACCTCGCTGCTCGGGATCGGCCAGCACTACGTCGAGCGGCACTACGCGCGCGGCACGGCGGCTGCCCGGTGAGCGGCACGCCGACGCTCGTCGTCATAGGCGCCGGACCGCGCGGCACCGGCCTGATCGAGCGCATCGCCGCCAACGCCCCGGCCCTGTACGGGGACCGCCCGCTGGCCATCCACCTCGTCGACCCGTACCCGCCCGGCGGCGGACGGATCTGGCGGCACGAGCAGTCGCCGCTGCTCTGGATGAACTCCATGGCCGAGGACGTCACGATGTTCACCGACGACACCGTCCAGCAGGAGGGGCCGATCCGTCCCGGGCCCGCACTGCACACCTGGGCGGCGGACATCCGGGACGGGCGTGCGGCGCTCCCGGACGGGGCGGAGGTCGAACCCGAACTCCTCGTGGAGATAAAGGCGTTGGAGGGCAACGACTTCCCGAGCAGACGGCTGCAGAGCGTCTATCTGCGCTGGGTGTACGAGCAGGCGGTGGCCGCCCTCCCGCAGCACATCACCGTCCGCTGGCACCGGGGCACCGCCCTCCGTGTCACCGGGCCGCGCGAAGGCCGGCAGCGCGTCTGGCTGGAGGGGCGCGACACCCCGCTGCTCGCCGATGCCGTCGCCGTCACCATCGGCCACCTCGAAGCCGAACCCGAGCCGGAACAGGTGGAGCTGGCCCACTTCGCCGACCGGCACGGACTCGTCCACCTGCCACCGGACTTCACTGCCGACACCGATCTGACCGAGGTGCCCGCCGGTGAGCCGGTCATCGTGCGGGGCTTCGGGCTCGCCTTCGTCGATCTGATGGTGCTGCTCACCGAGGGGCGCGGCGGACGGTACGAGAACGGCGAGTACGTGCCCTCCGGGCGGGAGCCGGTGCTCCACATCGGATCGCGCCGCGGCGTCCCGTACCACTCCAAGATCGGCTACGCCTGGGCGGGCGAACGGCCGCCGCTGCCGCGTTTCCTCGGCCCGGACCGGACCGAGGCCCTGCTGAAGGCCGACGGGCCGGTCGACTTCCGGCGCGATGTGTGGCCACATATCGACAAAGAGCTCGGCTACGCCCACTACCACCGGCTCTTCACCGCCCACCCCGAGCGCACCACCGGCGACTGGGCCTCCTTCGAGGCGGCGTACGCGACGGCGGACCCGGCAGGCCCCGAACTGGCCGCCCTCGTCGCCGCAGCCGTCCCCGACCCCGCGGACCGGCTCGACCTCGAAGCGCTCGACCACCCCCTGGACGGGGTGCGCCACCCCTCGTACGACGCACTGCAGGAGGGGCTGCGCGACTACATCACCGCCGACCTGGAACGCCGCCACGACCCCGCACGGAGCCAGGACCTCGCCGTCTTCCTGGGACTGCTGTCCGCCTACGGGCAGCTGATCCGGCTCGGCGACATCGGGGGCTGGTGGCACGGCTTCTTCAGCTTCCTCGCCTCCGGTCCGCCCGGACCCCGGCTGCACCAGCTCCTCGCCCTCTCGCGGGCCGGTGTCGTCCGCTTCCTCGGCGCCGGAATGACCGTCGAGGCCGACGAGCGGCGGGGCCTCTTCCTGGCCGGCAGCGCCACCGTGCCGGGGCAGCGGATAGCGGCCCGCACCCTGGTCGAGGCCCGGCTGCCCGACCCCACACTGGAGCGCACCCGCAGCCCGCTGCTCCAGGAGCTGTACGAGGACGGGGCCGTCGCCACCGCCACCGGGCTGCTCTCGGTCGACCCCGACAGCGGCCGGATCCTGGGCCGCGACGGCCGGCCGCACCCGCGCCGCTTCGCGCTCGGCCCGTTCACCACCGCGCGGGCCGGCGGAGCGTTCACCCGGCCGCGCACCGGCGGCCCGGCCTTCCGGCAGAACGACGCCACCGCCCGTACGGCGCTCGCGTTCCTCCGGGACCTCGCCCGCAGCGACGGCTGACCGCCCCCGGGAGGGCACGGCCCGCCCCCCCACCCTCGTACACCGCAGCCCAAGGACCCCCATGGCCCTCACCAGTGATCCACCCATCGACAAGGCGACAGGAGCTGCGGCGGATCGTGCTCCCGCAGGCGATGCGCTCCATCCTGCCGAACGCCGCCAACGAGATCATCTCGCTCTTCAAGGGCACCTCGATCGTCTCCGTGATGGCGATCGGCGAACTCTTCCACCAGGTCCAGGTCGTCTACGGACGCAACGGCAGGGTCGTGCCCCTGCTGATGGTCGCGACGGTCCGGTACATCTCCTGACCACCGTGCTCTCCGTCCTCCAGCACTACGTCGAACGTCACTACGCCAAGGGGGCCGCACGATGAGCAGCACCACCACCGACACCACCGCGGCCCCGGACGCCATGGTCGAGATCCGCTCCGTCCACAAGAGCTTCGGCAGCCTCGAAGTGCTGCGCGGCATCGACCTGTCCGTAGGCACCGGAGAGGTCACCGTCGTCCTCGGCCCGTCCGGCTCCGGCAAGTCCACACTCCTGCGCACCATCAACCACCTGGAGAAGGTCGACCACGGCTGGATCAGCGTCGACGGCACCCTGGTCGGCTACCGCAGGGACGGCGACAGGCTCTACGAGCTCCGCGAGCGCGAGGTGCTGCGCCAGCGCACCCGGATCGGCTTCGTCTTCCAGAACTTCAACCTCTTCCCGCACCTCACCGTGGTGGAGAACATCGTCGAGGCCCCGGTCGCGGCACTCGGCCGCCCGAAGCAGGAAGCCGTCGCCGCCGCGGAGAAGCTGCTCGCCAGGGTCGGGCTCGCCGACAAGGCGGACGCCTACCCCAAGCAGCTCTCCGGCGGGCAGCAGCAGCGGGTCGCCATCGCCCGCGCGCTGGCCCTCGAACCCAAGCTGCTGCTCTTCGACGAGCCGACCTCGGCGCTCGACCCCGAGCTGGTCGGCGAAGTCCTCGACGTCATCAAGGACCTGGCGCTCCAGGGCACCACCATGATCGTCGTCACCCATGAGATCGGCTTCGCCCGCGAGGTCGCCGACACCGTCGTCTTCATGGACGAGGGACGGATCGTCGAGCAGGGCGCCCCCGGCGACGTACTCGACCGTCCGGAGCACGAGCGCACCCGCGCCTTCCTGTCCAAGGTCCTGTGATCCCGACCATGTTCTCTTTTGCGCTCATACGACCCCGAGAGGTACCCCTCCATGTCCACGACCGCACCCCTCCACCTGGCCGCCGAGATCGGCGGTCCGCCCCGTTACGACCCCGGGCACTACATCGGCCTCGCCCGGCTCGCCGAGCGCGGCGCCCTCGACTTCGTCACGCTCGGCGACTCCTTCGCCAGGCCCGGGCTCGACGCGCTCGCCGTGCTCTCCCGGGTCGCGCCCGCCACCGGCCGGATCGGCCTGGTGCCCACCGTCACCACCACCCACACCGAGCCGTTCCACGTGTCGTCCGCCGTGGCCACCCTGGACTGGGTGAGCCGCGGCCGGGCGGGCTGGAACGTCGATGTCTCCAGGACCGGGGCCGAGGCCCGGCTGTTCGGCCGGCGTCCGGCTGCGCCCGCCGAACAGCTGTGGCGCGAGGCCGCCGAGAGCGCCGACGTGGGTGCCCGTCTGTGGGACAGCTGGGAGGACGGCGCCGAGATCAGGGACATCGCCACCGGACGCTTCATCGACCGCGACAAGCTGCACTACGTCGACTTCGAGGGCGCCTCCTTCTCCGTCCGGGGACCGGCGATCGTGCCCAGGCCACCGCAGGGGCACCCGGTCATCGTCGTCGACGGGACGAGCGGCCCGGCCCGGGAGACCGCCGCCCGCCACGCGGACGTCGTGCTGGTCCGGGCCACCACCCCCGAGCAGGCCGCCGGGGCCCGCACCGACCTGCGCCGGCGCGCGGCGGCGTACGGGCGCGACCCCGGCACGCTCCGGGTCCTGGTCGCACTCACCGTCGACCTCGGCGACGCCGAGACCGCCCCGGAACCGGGACTGGAGAGCGGACCACCGCTCGCCGCCGGCGGCTCGTACTACCGGGGCGGCCCGGTGGACCTCGCCGAACTGATCACCCGGTGGCACCGCGGCGGCGCGGCGGACGGATTCCACCTCACGCCCATCACCCCCGGGCGCGACCTCGAACGGATCGTCAACGGAACCGTGGCCCTGCTCCAGCACCGCAGTCTGTTCCGCACCTTCCACCCCGGCGGCACCCTCCGCGAGCACCTGGGGCTGGCCCGCCCCGCCAACCGGTACGCCCTCGAAGGAGGACGGGCATGAGCACCGCGACGAGGCAGATGCATCTCGCCGCCCACTTCCCGGGCGTCAACAACACCACCGTCTGGGCGGACCCCCGCTCCGGGAGCCAGATCGACTTCTCCTCCTTCGAGCACCTCGCCCGCACCGCGGAGCGCGGCAGGTTCGACTTCTTCTTCCTCGCCGAGGGGCTGCGGCTGCGCGAGCACAACGGCCGCATCCACGACCTGGACGTGGTCGGACGCCCCGAGTCCCTCACGGTGCTCGCGGCGCTGGCCGCCGTCACCGACCGGCTCGGCCTGGCCGCCACCGTCAACGCCACCTTCAACGAGCCGTACGAACTGGCCCGTCGCCTCGCCAGCCTCGACCACCTCAGCGACGGCCGGGCCGCCTGGAACGTCGTCACCTCCTTCGACGCCTTCACCGGGGAGAACTTCCGGCGCGGCGGCTACCTCGACCGGGCCGACCGGTACACCAGGGCCGCCGAGTTCGTAGCCACCGCCCGCGAGCTGTGGGACGCCTGGACCCCCGACGGCACCCCGCGCCCGTTCAGGCACCAGGGGCAGCACTTCACCATCGAGGGCGAGTTCACGGTCCCGCGCTCCCCGCAGGGCCATCCGGTCGTCATCCAGGCCGGTGACTCCCCGGACGGCCGCGAGTTCGCCGCCTCCACCGCCGATGTCGTCTTCACCCGGCACGGCACCCTGGAGTCGGGGCGCGCGTTCTACGCCGACGTCAAGGCGCGGCTGGCGAAGTACGGCCGGCACCCCGACGAGCTGAAGATCATGCCCGGGGTCACCCTCGTGCTCGGCGACAGCGACGCCGAGGCCCAGGAGCGGGCGGCCGAGATCCGTCTCCAGCAGGTCTCCCCGCAGAACGCGATGCTGGCCCTGGAACAGATCTGGGGCCGCGACCTCTCCTCCTACGACCCCGACGGACCGCTGCCCGAGATCGACCCGGACCCCGGGTCCTCGCTGGTCCAGGGACGGGTCAAGCACGGCGACCCACTCGCCGTCGCGGCACGCTGGCGTGCGCTGTCGAAGGAGAAGGGGCTGTCCATCCGGCAGACCGTCATCGAGACGACCGGCCGGCAGTCCTTCATCGGCAGCCCTCGGACGGTCGCGGAGCAGCTCATCGAGTTCGTCGCCGCCGACGCCGCCGACGGATTCATTCTCGTACCGCACCTCACCCCGGGCGGTCTGGACGACTTCGTCGACCGGGTCGTCCCGCTCCTCCAGGAGCGCGGGGTGTTCCGCTCCGAATACACCGGTTCCACGCTGCGGTCGCATCTCGGGCTCGCCGAGCCGGTATGGAAAGGTTGACCGCATGAGCACGGAAGCACCGCAGCCGCACGGTTTCGAGCAGGCGGCACAGGACTGGAAGCACTGGCACGAGGAGCGCACCGCCACGGTGGCCGGCCCCTACGGACCGCTCTCCCTCACCGGCACCCACTGGCTCTCCGACCACCCGGAGGGCCACATCCCCGAGGTACCCGGGCAGTGGCGGGAGGACGGCGACGGGCTGGTGCTCAGTGCCTCCGCCGCGGACGGGCTGACCGTCGACGGCGAGCCCTTCACCGGCGAGGTCCGGCTCACCGCCGACCGGGGCCCGATCGACGGGTCCCGCGTCGCGCACGGCGGGCGGCGGCTGGTCGTGCTGAGCCGCGAAGGGCTCTGGGCGGTACGGGACTTCGACCCGGACTCCCCGGCGCGGCGTGCCTTCCGGGCCATCGGGGCCACCCCGTACGACGCCCGCTGGGTGCGCGCGGGCACCTTCCGCCCGTACGACAGCGCCCGTACGGTCCGGGTCGAGAACGCCGACGGTGTCGAGCGCGGTCTCGGACTCGCCGGTGAGGTCGCCTTCGAGCTCGGCGGTACGGAGCACACGCTGCAGGTCGCGGTCGAGCCCGACGGCTCGCTCTGGGCGGTCTTCGCCGATGCCACCAGCGGGAACAGCAGCTACCGCTTCCGGTTCCTGCGGCCCGCGGCGCCCGCCGAGGACGGCAGCGTGACGGTCGACCTCAACCGCGCGCTGCTGCCGCCGTGCGCCTTCGCGGATCACTTCATCTGCCCCTTCCCGCCCCCCGGCAACACCCTTTCCGTGGCCGTCGAGGCGGGGGAGCGCAACCGCGTCGACGGCTGACGTCCAGTCGTATTTCTCCGGGGCGGCGGCCCCGGCAGCCCGTGCGCTGCCGGGGCCGTTCCCGTGCGGCGCGACAAGTTCAGGCCAGAGGGCCCTCTTGCGCCACAAGTTGACGCCTTGAATACTCCCGAGCAGCGCTTGTCAGGAACACGGCATGCCCGCATGCGCGGGCGCACGACCGTGCGAACGACTGCGCCTCACGGGTCCGACCACCCCACAGGCGGACCCCCGATTTCCCCTCGGGAGGAATGAAAAGTGAGGATCAAGCGCACCACCCCCCTCAGCGGTGCCGTCAGACGCACCAGGGCCGTCGCCATCGCCGCAGGCCTTGTCGCCGTCGCCGCCGTGGCCGTCCCCAGCGCCCAGGCCGACACCAACACCACCTTCAGTGCCTCGCAGCTCTCCGCCGCGAGCGACGCCGTGCTCGGCGCCGACGTGGCGGGCACCGCGTGGAACGTCGACCCGGTGAGCAAGAAGCTCGTGGTCACCGTCGACCGCACGGTCTCGCAGGCCGAGATCGAGCAGATCAAGCAGTCCGCCGGGGCCAACGCCGGCGCCCTGAAGATCGAGCGCACCGCCGGGACGATCAGCAAACTGCTCTCCGGCGGCGACGCGATCTACGCCCCCGGCTGGCGCTGCTCCCTCGGCTTCAACGTCCGCAGCGGCAGCACCTACTACTTCCTGACCGCCGGTCACTGCACCGACGGCAACCCGCCCTGGTACACCAACTCGTCGAACTCCACCAGCATCGGCCCGACGGTCGGCTCCAGCTTCCCGACCAACGACTACGGCCTGGTCCGGTACGACAACGCCTCGGTCTCCCACGAGGGCACCGTCGGCAGTGTCGACATCACCAGCGCGGCCAATGCCACGGTCGGCATGTCCGTCACCCGCCGCGGCTCCACCACCGGCACCCACAGCGGCTCCGTCACGGGCCTCAACGCCACCGTCAACTACGGCAACGGCGACATCGTGTACGGCATGATCAAGACCAACGTCTGTGCGGAGCCCGGTGATTCCGGCGGTCCGCTCTACTCCGGTTCCAAGGCGATCGGTCTCACCTCCGGCGGCAGCGGCGACTGCTCCTCCGGCGGCACCACGTACTTCCAGCCGGTCACCGAGGCGCTCAGCGCGTACGGGGTCAGCGTCTACTGACACCCCGGCACATCCCCGGACCGGCCCTCGAACAATCGGTCGACCGAGACGGAGCCCCTGCCCGAATCCTGGGCGGGGGCTCCCGTTCACCCCGCGGCTTTTGAGAGGATGTGGGGCAGGTCGGTCAGGCAGGAGCAACGGGGGCGGGTGCTGCGCCAGCCGGGGGGATGCCTCCGGGCCCCCGGCAGACACCTCAGGGGGTTCCAGGTCCGTGAAACGCATCGGAGTGACCGGTCATCGCACCATTCCGCAGGAGGCCCACGCCCATGTGCTCGCGGGGTTACGGGCAGCGCTCTGCGGCCTCGAAGGCTCCCTGGAGGCCCTCTCCAGTCTGGCGGTGGGGGCGGACCAGCTCTTCGCCGACCTCGCCCTGGCCTGCGGCGCGGACCTGACCGTGGTCATCCCGAGCGGCGACTACGAATCCTGTTTCGCCGACGCGGCCGAACTCGCCCGCTACCGCGCCCTCAAGGACCGCGCGGTGCGGGAGGTCCGGCTGGACTTCCCGCACTCCACCGACGAGGCGTACTACGCGGCGGGCGCGTACATCGCCGACCACTGCGACCGGCTGCTCGCGGTGTGGGACGGCCGGCCGGCCCGCGGGCTCGGCGGCACCGGCGACATCGTGACCTACGCCCGGAGCCTGGGCCGCCCGGTCACGGTGATCTGGCGCGAGGGCGTGGAGCGCACCTGACCGCCGGTGAAGCCGCCCGGTATCACCGACCTCACGTCACATCTGGTGCCGGGCCAGCCAGTCGGTGTGCTGCGGCGAGACGATGCGCTCGGTCTCGAACACGGCCCCCGGCCACTGACGCTCGGTCAGCGTCGTCTCCATCGCCACCTGCATGGCCTCCAGGTCCTGCTCCACCAGCGAGTGGGCCGAGATCAGCGGGTGGTGGCGGCGCATCTCGCTCCACGCCAGACAGGCGGCCGCCGCTGCCGACAGCACCCCCGTCACGGCGAAGGACTGGGCGACGGAGAAGGTCCTCAGCAGGGCGGACACCAGGGCGAGCGCGGTGAGCGCGGCAATCGTGGTCGACCAGACCAGGGTGGCCCGCCGGGAGACCTCCTGGCGCCTGCGGTACCAGCTCCTCTGCTCGATGAGACGGTCCCGCACGTACGTCTCCTTGCGTACGGTGAACGCCTTGTCCCGTAACTCGCGCATCGAGTCGGTGATCAGTCCGCCCGAATCCGCGGTCAGGTCGCGGGGGTCGGCCCACCCCACTTTGCGCAGTTCCTGAAGACCCTCTTCCAGACGATTCGCGAACACCGCCTCGGGATGCAGGGTGCCGGTGTCGAAAGGCGAGCCGTGCACCGAGTAACGCCAGCACATCGACTTGATGAACTCCGCTGCCGAGCGGTTGAGTTGCCAATGCGACTTTGCTTTGCGCCGGGCGGAGAGGTACGTCGTGATCAGGACACCCAGGTAGGCCAACACGGCGGCCGCGTCGATGAGTTGAAACGAGTCACCCACCTCGGCGTGCCACGGCAGCGCGGCCGGGACCGTCCCCGTGACCAGGAGAATCAGCTGAATGCGGGTGGTGTTGACGGCCTCGCGCTGCCTGGCGACGGCTATCTCGTCCGTGTGGTGAAAGAGCGCCGGGAGGTCGGCGTTCCTGAAGACCATGCTCTGGAGCGGCCCGGGAAGCGCCGTCATGTTCACTCCCGTCTGCGGTTATGCAGTCACCCAAATGGCGGAATCGGCGGTTCCGTTGGATTCGGGGCAGCCGCATGTGACGCTCACGTTCCAAGGGGCGGCCCTCGGTTGCCAACCGAGGCCATGAGAGTAAAGTCGTGCTGCCGGACACTGCAATGGTTCAGATACCTTTGCTGCATTCCTGTCCGGAACCATTCCATCGGAACAAACCCCCTCAAGGACAGCCGTGAAGACCTCTGAATCCTCCGTCTCCTTCGCCGTTGCGAAGAAGAATCGTGTGCCGCTCGCCGAGATCGATGTCCGCGGTGCCGCTGCTGCCCGGAAGCTCGGTCGCGTGCACGCCGCGGCGGCCGGTCGCCCCACTCAGGTGTCGACCTTCAACTCGGCACTCTGAAAACACCCGGCACTCCGACAACAACGCGACAAACACCCTTGAACCGATGCTCCGAGCACCCCTGGGAGCTGGCTAGACTGGTGGAATGACAGGACCCCTGGTCCCTTTCCGCGAAGTCGTTCTCAAGGTTCACAGCAGGTGTGATCTTGCCTGTGACCATTGCTATGTCTATGAACATGCAGATCAGAGCTGGCGTACCCGGCCCAGGACAATCTCTGATGATGTCATTTTCCGGACTGCTCAACGTTTGGTCGAGCATGCCAAGGCACATGCACTGCCCTCCGTGTCAGTGATCCTGCACGGAGGGGAGCCTCTACTGGCGGGGCCCGCCCGATTGCGGCGCGTCTGCGATGTGCTCACCTCCGCCTTCGACGGCGTCGCGGAACTCGACCTCCGGATCCATACCAACGGACTCCAGCTCAGTCCCCGGTATCTCGACCTCTTCGACGAGTTCGGCGTCAGGGTCGGCATCTCCCTCGACGGCGACCGGGCCGCCAACGACCGGCATCGCCGCTACGCCGACGGACGCAGCAGCCACTCCCGGGTCCTGAAGGCCGTGGAACTCCTCCGTCAGGAGCGCTACCGCCACCTCGATCTCGGACTCCTGTGCACCATCGACATCGAGAACGACCCGCGCGCGGTCCTCGGCGCACTCACCGAGCTCGAACCGCCCCTCATCGACTTCCTGCTCCCGCACGCCACCTGGGACGATCCGCCGCCCCGCCCGGACGGTTCGCCCACCGCCTACGCCGACTGGCTCCTCGCGGTCTTCGACCGCTGGCAGGAGCAGGGGCGCCCGGTACCGGTGCGGCTCTTCTCCTCGGTGCTGTCCACGCTGGGCGGCGGTCCCAGCCTCACCGAGTCCCTGGGGCTCGCCCCGACCGACCTCGTCGTCGTCGAGACCGACGGCCAGCTGGAGCAGGTAGACTCGCTCAAGAGCGCCTACGAGGGGGCGGCGGCCACCGGTTTCGACGTCTTCACCCATTCCCTCGACGAGGTGGCGGCCCATCCCGGGGTGCAGGCCCGTCAGCTCGGCCTCGCCGGCGTCAGCGAGACCTGCCGCCGCTGTCCCGTCGTGCGCTCGTGCGGCGGCGGCCTCTACACCCACCGGTACCGCTCCACCGGGCCCGTCGACGCCTTCGACAACCCGTCCGTGTACTGCGCCGACCTGGCCGCCCTGGTGCGCGGCATCGAGGCGCGCACGGCCGCGTCCCTGGCCGCACCCGAGGTGACCGAGCGCAGTGAACTGGCCGCCTCCCAGCGCGAGCTCACCCGCATGCTGCTGGCCCGGCTGAACGCCGACGCCGAAGCGTGCGGCGAGGACCGGTGGGCGGAGGCGTGGGAGCTGGCCGCCGCCGTCGAGGCGTCCGAGGAGGGCGCCCGCGGCCTGGACGAGGTGCTGGACCACCCGTACACCCGCACCTGGTTGCTCCACGCCCTGGAACTGCTCCACGGACAGCCGGCGAGCATGGCGGCCGCGCGTCGGCTGCCGGTGTATCTCGCGTCCGCCGCCGTGCGGGCGGGCCTCGATCTCTCCGTGGGTGTCGGCTACTCGGACGGCAGGCTGGTCCTGCCCGGCCTCGGCGAGCTGCGGATCGGGGGAGCGGGGGAGCACGGCACGGCACGGGTGCGCGCGGTCGAGAACGGCTTCCTGGTCCGGCGGGACGAGGGCGACCCGGCCGAACGGCTGGTCCTGCGGCCGGAGGCGGCCGGGCCCGGGTGGCGGCCCGTGCGCCGGCTCCTGGTGCCCGGTGCCGCGCCCGCCCCGGTGTCCGGCCTGCTGCTCGACGACCTCGACCCGTACCGCGACTGCTTCGCCGCCCCGGCCTCGGCCGCGCTCGACGACCGGGCCGCCGCGGATCTGGCGGCCAGGATCGGCGATGCCTGGGCGCTGATCGTGGCGAAGGCGCCCGAGCGGGCCGGGGAGATGGCGGACCGCCTCACCACGCTGACGCCGCTGACCGGCCGGGCCCCCGCGGAGCCGTCCGTGGGACGGCACGGCTACGGCGCACTGGGCATCGCCGTGGACGCCAGCGCCGAGGAACTGGCCGTCGCGCTGCTGCGGGGCTTCCGGCGGGCCGAATTGCAGGCGCTTGTCGATGTCACGGATCTTTACGCGGCGGACGGCTCCTGGGAACATCGAATTCCCTGGCAGGAAGAACCAGTTCCGTTTTCCCGGTTGCTGGCCGACACCTATGAGCGGATGGCGTTGGGCGCATTCGAGCCGCGCTGTCTGGAGGGCGTACCCCAGGCCCTCGACACGCTGGAAGGTGCCGCCGAGCTGACCGTCAGTGGAAAGCGGCTGTTGGATCTGATGCGAAAAGAGATCTGAGGGTCGAATTCCGGTTCGGCCCGAGGTGTCGGCACACACGGGACAACTGGGAGGAACGGCCGCAGACCACATTCGATCAAGGAAATGATCGACTGAACCCGGGAACGTCTGACTGAAAACCGGCGTTGAATGACCGAACGCCATGGGGGTGGAGCAACGTCCGCTCCGGAATGATGAATTCGCTCGCATTCACTTCACTCCTCGGATGCGGGTGCTCACACAGGACGGGGGTCGTGTGCAAGCAACACCGCAGCAGCGAGCGGCGGACCATCGGCCGTACTTCTTCTTGAGCTATGCCCATACACCGGGCTACGGCCGTGGAACCGACCCCGATATGTGGGTCGAACGCCTCTTCAAAGATCTCTGTGACCATGTGCTGGCCATGACGGATCTGCCCGCGGGCGCACCCGCGGGGTTCATCGACCGCGAGATACGCTCCGGCGAGGGCTGGTCGGAACGGCTCGGTGAGGTGCTCGCCACCTGCCGGGTGTTCGTTCCGCTGTTCTCGCCGCGCTACTTCGCCAGCGAGATGTGCGGCAAGGAGTGGTACGCCTTTGCCCAGCGGGCCATCCATCACCGGGCCCGCTCCAACCAGCGGGCCGAGGCGATCGTCCCGGCGCTCTGGGTGCCGGTACCACCGAGCCAGCTCCCCGGACCCGCCGAGCGATTACAGTTCAACCACCGTGATTTCGGGGACCGTTACGTCAGTGACGGACTCTACGGACTCATCAAGCTCAGGCTCTTCGCCGAGGAGTACGAGCGCGCGGTGTACGAACTCGCCAAGCGCATCGTCAATGTCGCCGACACCATAAGGATCGGCACCGGCCGCCCCGTCGACTACCGGCTTGCCCCCAGCGCCTTCGGCCCGCCCAACAGCGCGGTCGGCGGCCCCCGCCCCATGCAGGTCACCATCGCCGCCGCCACCCGGCACGATCTGCCCGCAGGACGCAACGCCGATTACTACGGCGACAGTCCACAGGACTGGAACCCCTACCACCCCGCAGCCGCCCGCCCCCTGGCCTATGTCGCCGAGGACCTGGTGCGCTCCCTCAACTACCAGGCGACGATCACCTCCTTCGACGAGGAGACCGGGCACGGGGAGGGCAAGCAGCCGCCCAGCAGGCCGGAGATCCTGCTCGTCGACCGCTGGGCCCTCCAGGACGAGGACCGGCGCCGGAGGCTCGCCGCCTTCGACGCCGAGAACCGCCCCTGGGTGACGATGGTCGTGCCGTGGAACCGGGAGGACCACGAAAGCATGGCGGCCGAGGCCGAACTGACCGAGAAGCTCGAACAGACCATGCCGACCAAGATGCGCCAGGGGCGTGCCTACTGCCGGGCCGCGGCCAAGGGCGTCCCCAGCATGGAGGCCTTCGGGCAACTCCTGCCGCAGGTCGTCGAGGTGGCGGCCCAGCAGTACCTGAGACACGCGGCGGTGTACCCACCGGCGACCGGCGGCGGACACACCGAGCGGACGCGGCTGATGGGGCCGATGGCCCAGACGAACTACATCCCCGAGACACACGACCCTGCGACGGATGCGGAGGACACGGATGACGGCCAGTCGTGACGGGCGCATCGTCACCTTCTACTCGTACAAGGGCGGCACCGGGCGCACCATGGCCCTGGCCAACACCGCCTGGATACTCGCCGCCAACGGAAAACGGGTACTGGCCGTCGACTGGGACCTGGAGGCACCGGGGCTCCACCGCTTCTTCCACCCGTTCCTCGACCCGTCGACACTCGGTGCCACCACCGGCGTCATCGATCTGATCACCGAGTACGCCTGGGCCGCCACCAGCCCCGTCCAGCGCGCCGACGACTGGCACCGCGACTACGCCCGGATCCAGCCGCACGCCGTCTCCCTCACCCCCGAGGCGCTCGGCTGGGAGTTCCCGCAGGGCGGCACGCTCGACTTCGTCTCCGCCGGGCGGCAGAACCGCGAATACTCCGCGACCGTCTCCACCTTCGACTGGGACAACTTCTACGACCGGCTCGGCGGCGGTCACTTCTTCGACGCCCTGCGCGACGACATGAAGGCCAACTACGACTACGTCCTCATCGACAGCCGGACCGGCCTCAGCGACATCGCCGACATCTGCACCGTCCATCTCCCCGACGTCCTCGTCGACTGCTTCACGCTCAGCGACCAGTCCATCGACGGCGCCGCCTCCGTCGCCCGGCAGATCTCCGAGCGCTACACCGGCCGCCCCATCTCCATCTTCCCCGTCCCGATGCGCATCGACGAGGGCGAGAAGGAGAAGGCGGATGCCGGCCGGGCGCTGGCCCGGCTGAAGTTCGACCGGCTGCCGCGCAACCTGTCCGGGGACGAACTCACCGCCTACTGGGGCGCGGTGGAGATCCCGTACCGCCCCTACTACGCGTACGAGGAGACCCTCGCCACCTTCGGCGACGAGGCCGGTCTCACCAACTCGCTGCTCTCCGCCTTCGAACGTCTCACCTCCGTCATCACCGACCGGCAGATCACCTCGATGCCACCGGTCGGCGAAGAGGTACGGCTGCGCATCCGGGACGCGTTCACCCGGCGCAGGCCCGCGCTGCCGGCCGATCTCTTTCTCAGCTACGTGGCGGAGAACCGGATGTGGGCCGACTGGATCGAGTCCGTACTCACCCGGGCCGGGTTCCGCGTCGTACCGCGCGACGTGTCCGCCCAGCGGGAGTCCGCGGAACCGGCGCCCGCCGAGAGCGCAGCCCGTACCGTCGTGCTGCTCTCCAGCGCCTACCTCAAGTCCCAGCGTGCGGTGAACCTCTGGGACCGGGCCGTCGCGGAGGACCCCGGCGGCGGCCGGCGCCATCTGCTGCCGCTCAGGGTCGGTGACGTACGGCTCTCCGCGCCCTACATCGACCGCAACCCCGTCGACCTCTTCCGGCTCGACGAGGTGCATGCCACCGCCGCCCTGCTGCGCGCCCTGGACCGGCCCGTACAGCTCACCGACGCCGTGTCGCCCGGACCGCGCTTCCCGGGCACCGTCCCCAGGATCTGGAACGCCCCGCCGCGCAACCCCGGCTTCACCGGCCGTTCCCTGGTCCTGGAACGGATGCGCGACCAGCTCGGCGGCGGCATGGCCGTCGTGCTGCCGCAGCCGCAGACCCTGTACGGACTCGGCGGCGTCGGCAAGACCCAGGTCGCCCTGGAGTACGTACACCGCTTCATGGCCGACTACGACCTGGTCTGGTGGATATCTTCCGAGCAGACCGACGACGTGGTGGCCGCGCTCGCCGAGCTCGCGGTCCGGCTCGGCGCCCAGGGCGGCGACGACATGGCGGCAGCCTCACAGGAGGCCGTCGACCTGCTGCGGCGCGGGGTGCCCTCGGACCGCTGGCTGCTGGTCTTCGACAACGCCGACGACCCCGAACGGCTGCGGCGCTACTTCCCGCAGGGCGGCTCCGGCCACATCCTGGTCACCTCGCGCAACCAGGCCTGGTCCCAGCACGGCGACGCGCTGCCCGTCGACGTCTTCCTGCGCGAGGAGTCCATCGAGCACCTCCAGCGCCGGGCCCCGGGGCTGAGCGACGAGGACGCCGCCCAGGTGGCCACCGCCGTCGGTGACCTGCCGCTGGCCGTGGAGCAGGCGGCGGCCTGGATCGCGGAGACCGCCACCCCGATCGACACCTATCTGGAACAGCTGGCCCAGCAGGCGCCCGAGGTTCTGGCGCTCAACCAGCCGGCCGGTTACCCGGAGCCGGTCGCCGCGACCTGGAACATCTCCATCCAGCGGCTGAAGGAGCGCTCGCCCGCCGCGGTCCGGCTGCTCCAGCTCTGCGCCTTCTTCGCTCCCGAGCCCATCTCGGGGAACCTCCTGTACAGCAAGGAGATGATCGAGGCGCTGAAGCCGTACGACGCCTCGCTCCAGGAGAAGCTGGTGCTGGGCCGGGTCATCCGGGAGATCGGCCGGTTCGCCCTCGCCAAGGTCGACCAGGTGTCCAACTCCATCCAGGTGCACCGGCTCGTCCAGGCGGTCATCCGGGCGCAGCTCACCGAGGAGGAGCAGCGGGACGCCCGGCACGCCGTCCACCGCATCCTGGCGGGCGCCCGGCCCGACGACGACGAGCCGATCGACAACCCGTCGACCTGGCCGCAGTTCGCCACCATCTGGCCGCACCTCGGTCCGTCCGACGCGCGCAACTGCAAGGAGCCCGAGGCCCGCAGGCTGCTGATCGACCGGGTCCGCTACCTCTGGAAGCGCGGTGACTTCCGGACGGCGACGACGGTCTGCGAGGAGCTGCGCGAGATCTGGCGTCAGACGCTGGGGGAGCGGGACATCCAGTACCTCTACCTCTGCTTCCACCTCTCCAACATCTACCGCTCGCGCGGCCGTTACGTGGAGGCCAGGGAGCTCGACGAGATCACCCTGGCGACACAGCGGGAGGTCCTGGGCCCGGAGCACCCGCACACGTACATGAGCACCAGCAGCCTGGCGACCGACCTCGGCACGCTCGGGGAGTACACCAGGGCCATCGAGCTGGCGACCGAGGCCACCGACGGGTTCAACCAGATCTTCCACGAATCGCATCCGAGAACGCTGGCGGCGGCCAACAACCTGGCGTTCACCCTGCGGTCGATCGGCCAGTACGCCAAGGCCCGCGAGATCGACCAGGACGTCTTCGACCGACGCGTCGAGGTGCTCGGCGCGGAACACCCCTACAGCCTCTCCTCCGCCATGAACCTGGCCCGTGACCTGCGGGACGTCGGACGGTACGAGGACTCGGTCGGCATCCTCAGCCGTACGTACGACAGTTACAAGGCCACGCTCGGCCGGGCCTTCCCGGGCACGCTGAGCGCGGCGAAGAGCCTCGCGGTGTCGCTGCGCCGCGCGGGCAGACTGGAGGACGCCCGCCGGCTGACGGTGGCCACCCGTGCCAGGTACCGGGCCAAGTACACCTCCGCCAACCCGGAGTCGCTGGCCTGCGATCTGAATCTCGCGGCCGACCTGTTCGCGGCCGGTGAGGCGACCGAGGCCAGGGACACCGCACAGGAGGTCGTCGACCAGTACATGAAGGTGCCGGGGGAGAAACACCCGTACACCCTCGCCGCGCTGAACAATCTCGGCGTCTACCAGTCGGGCAGCGGCGCGTCCGAGGAGTCGGTGCGGGTGCTGACCAGGGCGGTAGCCGCGATGCGGGAGGTGTACGGGCCGGAGCACCCCAACACGCTGTTCTGCGTGATGAACCTGGCGAACGCGACGGCGGAGCGGGGGGATCTCGATCTGGTGCTGGAGACCGAGGAGAAGGTGTCCGGTCAGCTCAGGAGGGTACTGGGGGCGCATCACCCGGAGACCCTGGCCATGACGTCGAACATGGCGGTCACGCTCGACGCGATGGGGCGCAAGGACGAGGCGCTGCGGCTGAGGTCCGAGACGGTCGAGGAGCTGGCCCGTCAGCTCGGCGACGACCATCCGATGACCCGGATCGCCCGGGACGACGACCGGTTCGAGCGCGAACTGGAACCGACGGCGGTGTGAGCCCCGGGAGCGTCCGGCTCCTGCCGGACGCTCCCGGACCGCCGGGGCCGTCCGTCATTCGGCGGGCGGGTCCAGCAGCCAGTTGAGGATCTGGGGCAGCGCGTGCAGCGCGTCGAAGTGCGCTGCCGCCGGTTCCACCACGACGGTGGAGTTCGGGATGCGTTCGGCCAGCCAGCGCGAGTGGCCCACCGGGGAGAACACGTCCTTCTCGCCGTGCCACAGCAGTACGGGGCTCGTGATGTCCGCAGGGTCGAACCCCCACGGATTGCTGAACGCGAGCGCGTCGTCGATCCAGCCCCAGGCCGAAGTGCGCAGCCCCTCACGGTAGTTGCGCAGCAGCATGGTGCGGACCCCGGCGTCGTTGACCACCATCCGGTCGGAGTCGGTCAGCTCCCGGCGCAGATCGTCGATGAGCTGGACCGGGTTCTTCCTGATCACCGCGGACCGGGAGATGAACGACTTCGCGAGCCCGTCCGGATCGGCCGTCGCCGTGGAGTACGCCAGCACGTTGGAGGCGGCCATCCCGTCGAACCAGTCGAGACCGTCGGCCTCCCGGGGGGCCAGCGCGACCAGTGCGGCGGTACGCGTCACCCGCTCGGGCATCAGTGCCGCGCAGGCCAGGGCGTGCGGGGCGCCACCGGAGCGGCCCACCACGGCGAACCGTTCGAGCCCGAGGTGGTCGGCGATGGCCCGTACGTCCTGAACGGCATCGGCGACACAACGGCCCGGCAGCCGGTCGGACTCGCCGTAGCCCGGCCGGTCGTAGGTGATGAGCTGGGTCTTGCGCTGGTACAGGACCATGCCGCGCGGAGCCGGACCGAGCCTGCTGCCGGGCATTCCGTGCAGCAGGAAGACCGGTCTGCCGCGAGGATCCCCGAGTCGCTCCACCACCAGATGCCGCCCGTCCGCCGCGCGCACCCGACTACGCACTTGGCGCCTCCTCAGTATGGTGCGGGCACCGCGTGCCCGACTTTTCCTACCCGATTTGATGATGGCTCATCAGAGCCCTTACCGGCACGGTGCGTTGAGAAACAGCAAGGAGTGTTCGGGGGCGCGCTCGCCCCTTCCGGGCGGATCCGGTGCGGTTCCGGTGGTGGTGGGACGCCGGCCGGTGTCACCGCCGCGGGACCTCGACCTCGGCGCGGATCGCCCGCATGACCGGGGCGACATCGGCGGCGGTGAAGCCGAGCTCGGTGCCGGTGCCGTCGGTCTTCGGGATGAGGGTGATGCCGGCGGCGGTGGTCGGGGTGAACCAGGAGCAGGTGGAGACCGCCGTGACGAGCAGCTCGGTCCGGAGGAGGACGGTGTTGCAGATCGCCCGGCCGCCGTGCGGGCCGGGCTCGGCGTCGATGGCGCTGGTGGTGGTCCGGTCACCGGCGCCGTCGTCGTGGACCGCCGGGAGCTGGTCGAGGATGTCGTGCAGCCGGTCGGGCCGGAACCCGCTGCCGGTGACGCCCGTGTAGAAGATCCACGCGCCGTCGGTCCGGTCGTCGTAGTAGGCGCGTACCGGTGTGCCGGAGACGCCGAGGCGCGCGGCGTTCTTGTGGGTGTCGTCATCGAACCTCCGCACCATGTCCGCCGGCGGCTGCCCCTGCGGATGACCGGCCACGGTCTGCGGGGCGCTGAGCGCCCACGAGGTGCCGCCGCTCCCACCGCCGGAGTTGTTCCCGCCGGTACCGCCGGTCGTGGCGGTGTCGCCCCGGGCGGGGGGAGTGGCAGCGCCGCCGGACGAGCCGGTGGAAGGGCCGCAGGCCGACACCAGGGGCAGCCCCAGCAGGGCGCCTGCCACGGCCAGCGCGAGGGCGGGCCGGCCGGGGCGTGGGGCGGACATCGCCCGGACGGGCTTCGGAGCGGAACTGGCCATGGACGGCCTCCTTGTGAACGGGACATGACCGGGCTTCGGGCATGCCTGTGCCAGGGCGGTGCCGGCCGAAGCCCTCGGGATGCCGGTGAGTCTCCCAGCTGCGCGGCCATGAGGCAGCCCCGGCGCACAGCGCTGCTTGACACCCCCCGACAGGATTGCTGGCGGCGCCTCGGTACAGTCCGTGGCACGACCCCCGACCCCGAGGAGGGCGGCGCGCATGGACCTCGACCCCAGGCGCCTGCTGGTCCTGAGCGCGATCGCGCGGAGCGGCGGCCTCACCCCGGCGGCCCGCCTGCTCGGCCACACGCGTTCGGCGGTATCGCAGCAACTGGCCAGCCTGGAACGGGAAGTGGGCCTTCCGCTGGTCGACCGCTCGGGCACCCGGCTGGAACTCACCGCGGCGGGACGGATGCTCGCCGCCACCGGGGACCGCATCGGCCAGGAACTCACACGCGCGGCACAGCAACTGGGCTCGGTGGACCAGCAGGTGATCCAGGGGCCGGTGGCGATCGGGGCCACGTCATGGGTGCTGGCCCGGGTCGCGGTCCGGGCGCTGCGGCTGCTGGCCCGGTCGCATCCGCGGATCGAGCCGAGGTTCGTCGAGGCCGGGCTGCCGGACGGCCTGCGGCAGCTGCGGCTGAGCGAGCTGGACGTCCTGGTCATGACCGATGACCGGGACACCGCGCTGCCGCTGCCTCCTTCGACGCGGGCGCAGGTGCTCAGCGAGGACCACTACCGTGTGGTCGTCCCGGCCGCCTGGGAGGAGCCGTCCGCCGCCGCCGAACTCTCCGGCCGTCCATGGATCAGCGCACCGGCGCACTCCGCCCGCGGCCGTGCCTTCGCCCGGTTCGCGGGCGTACACGGGGTCGTGCCGTCGGTCGAGCACCTGGCCGACCACATGATCGCCGTCCAGACGCTGCTGGCCGGACAGCTCGGGGCCGCGGTCCTGCCCGCGCACTTCGCGGCCCAGCTGGAGCAGGTGACGGTGACGGCGCTGCCCGTCACCGGCAGCCAGATCACCCGGACGCTCCACCGCACCGGCCCCGGCGCCACCGCCGTGGCCGCCAGGGTGGTGGCCGACGCCCTGCAGCAGGCGGCCCGTGACCACGCAGAGGCGGCGACCCGCGCCGGTCGCACCAAGGGCGACATCATCGTCCGTACGCTCCACGACCCCACCGAGGTGCCCCGGCCCGCGCCCTCGCGTCGCACGCCGGGCAGGCCGTAGACGTACCTCCCCGCGCAGGCGCGTCCGCGAGGTCCCGCCCGGCGCGGACCCGACGGCACCCGTACGGCCGGCCGACGGCGTCGGCCGCGGGTTCACCGCCTCCCGGAATCCGCGCCGATGACGACCGTGCGCGCCCAGTCGGGCGGGGAGCCCGGGACGTAGTAGGGATCGTCCTCGTCCCACACCCGGGGAAACAGGCCCACCACCGTCCGGCACGACGGCTGCGCACTCGGCCACGGGGTCTGGCCGTCGGTCAGGACCACGACGACATCGGGTCGCGGCTGCAGCCGCAGGGCGGCGGCGAAGCCCGAGCGCAGGTCCGTGCCCCCGCCGCCGACCAGCGGGATTCCCTCGGCACGGCACAGCGGATGCGCGACCCGGGCCGCCGCGTCGCAGGGCAGGACGGTGACCAGGTCGCGGCGGCCGCCGACGGCGCGGGAGATCGCGGAGACCTCCAGGAGCGCGCTGCCCAGTTCGGTGTCACTGACCGAAGCGGACGTGTCGATGACCACGGCGACCCGGGGCGGTGTGCGCCTCAGGCTCGGCAGGACGACGCCGGGCACACCGGCCGAGCGCCGTGACGGCCGGCCGTACGTGTAGTCGTCGCCCGCTCCGGCCCCGGAGGCGGCCGAGCGTACCGCCGCACCCAGCAGCTCCCGCCACGGCTGCGGCGGGTGGAACGCCTCCTCGGCCCACCGCTTCCACCCCTTCGAGGCGTCGCCCGGGCGGCCGGTGATGCCCTGTGCCACCCGGAACCGGACCGCGTCCCGTTCCTGCTCGCTGAGGCCGTGCGCGCCGTCCGGCCCGAGGTCCCACTCCCGCTCCAGCCCGTCGGCGCCACTGCCGCAGTCCAGCCAGGCCAGTTCCTGTGTACGCGGCCCGAGCCGGAACCGGCGCAGATAGTCCTCCATGAGCTGCCCCTCGGGGAGCCCCAGGAAGGCCGGGTCGACGGCGCCCTCCGGCCGGGCCAGGCCCTCGCCGAACACGTCGTCGTTGATCTCGCAGTCGGCGGCGATGTTCATCCGCAGCCGTTCCGCGGCGCCGGTCAGTCCGCGCTCCCGCGCGACCCGGTCGCTGCGCCCGTGGTGGTCGCGCAGCAGGTGCGACACCTCGTGCACCCAGACCCCGGCCAGTTCCTCCACCGGGGTCCGGTCCACGAAACCGGGCGAGACGTAGCACCGCCAGTGCCGGTCGACGGCCATCGTCGGTACCCGCCGCGACTCCACGACACCCAGGGCGAACAGGGCCGTCGCCAGGTAGGGGCGGGCCCGGACGGCTTGCAGCCGGGCGGCGAAGAGCTTGTCGAGGTCGAGCGCCCCCGGCTCGTCGGGTGTCATCGGCCGGCCCTCGCGGCGACCGCTTCCCGGTCCGCCGTCCGGGCCGCCGCCCGGTCCGCCCGCCGGGACAGGGACACCGCTCCGGCGAGCTGCTCGATCGATGCCGGAACGTCCCAGTCCTCCCGGCGCAGCGAGGCGAGCGTGGTCGCCGGGACGACCACCACGTCCGGAGCCCCGGTCTCCAGCGCCCGGACCAGGAGCGCCCACGCCGCGTCCCAGCGGGACTTCTCCGGGCGGTTGCGGACCGCCGCCACCACACCGTCGAGCACGGCCTGCCGCAGATCTCCGCGCTCGGGCAGGTCGGCCCCCGCCGGGTCGGCGAGCAGGGTCTCGGGGTCCGGCAGGTCCATCCGGTCCAGGCTCGCCAGCAGCTCCAGCCCCGGACCGTCCCCCACGGTGCCCCTGACCAGCTGGGAGAGTACGTCCCTGGAGGAGCCGGCCGCGGTCGCGAACGCGATCAGGGACAGCGTCATGTCCCAGCTCCGGGGCGACGGCCAGGGGCCGCCGCGGCGCGTCTCGTTGCTGGGCAGCCGGTGCACCAGCGCCGGGCGGGCGGTGAGGAGCCCGCACACCGCGCGGCGGGCGAAGTCCACGGCCTCCGGCAGCCGTTCGGGGGCGAGCCGCGGCAGCGTCGCCCTGGGCCAGGTCCCGCCGAGGCCGCGCACCACGACCTCGTGGTCGTGGGTCCACTGGAGATGCACGAACCGGTTGGCCAGCGGCGGACTCAGCTCCCAGCCGTCGGCCGCCGAGGAACGCGGATTGGCGGCGGCCACGATCCGTACCCCGGGCGGCAGTTGCAGGGCGCCGATCCGCCGCTCCAGTACGAGCCGGAGCAGGGCGGCCTGGACGGCCGGCGGCGCGGTGGACAGCTCGTCCAGGAACAGCAGCCCCCGGCCGGCCCGTACCAGCCGCACCGCCCAGTCCGGCGGTGCCATCGGGACGCCTTGTCCGGCGGGGTCGTCGCCGACGACGGGCAGTCCCGAGAAGTCGGACGGCTCATGGACGCTGGCGATGACCGTGGTCAGCGGAAGGTCCAGGGAGGCGGCGAGCTGGGTGAGGGCGGCGGTCTTGCCGATGCCGGGCTCGCCCCACAGGAGTACGGGCAGATCGGCGGCCACGGCCAGGGTCAGGGCCTCCAGCTGGGTGTCGGGGCGGGGTTCGGTGGTGGTGTCGCGCAGCAGGGCCGTCAGCTCACCGGCGATGTCGAGCTGGGAGACGGGGTCCTGGCCGGCGGGAGCTTCGGGCATGACGGAAGGGGTGCGTACAGGCATGGGTGATCACCTTTGGGTCGTGGTGAGCGTACGGAGAGGTCAGGGGACCGGGTCAGCTGCGGACCGCGTGGCGCGGGTGCGAGCGGCGGTGGGCGGGGCGGCTGCGGTACGGGTGGAGGCGGTCGGGTCCTTCGACCAGGCCGGCCCGGAACAGCCCGTAGGTGATCCGCTGCCGCGCGGCCGCCTCCAGCTCGTCCCGCAGTTCTCCGCTGCGCAGCAGTGCGCCGGGGCCCAGCAGGCCCTCGACGACGGCCAGCGCACCGGCGATGTCGCCGTGGTCCAGGCGTTCGCGTACACCGGTGAGGCAGTCCGGACGGCGGTGGGCCTCGTCTATGGCCTGGAGGCAGGGCAGCGGAGTGCCGGTCAACGCGACCAGCAGCTCCTCGCGGCGGATCTCGGCCGGGTCGTGGTCGAGCGGGGCCAGTACCCCGTCGACCAGGCCGATCCGGTGCCGGGCGCCCCGGCATTCCACCAGGCGTGGCTGTCCCGCCCGGTCCGGAGGCCGTACCGGGCCGGCCGGCGGACGGTCCGGTGCCAGCGCCGCGGCGACCAGCGGATGCAGCCGGCCGGCCTCGATCGCACCGGTACGGAGCAGATCGAGGTCCGGCAGCACCCAGGTCGCCGCGTCGGGCAGGACGGGCGGCGGGCAGGAACCGCCGTCCGTGGCCGAGGAAGCGGACGCGACCCGCAGCGCGGGCGGCCCGGAGCCGTCCCCGTCCGGGGCCAGATCCAGGAGCAGCCGGTGTCCGGCCCCGAACCGCACGGCGACGGTCCCGGCGGCCCGTCCCCCGGCCCGGAGCAGGATCCCCGCCTCGTCCGCCCACCGGTCGACGGCGCAGCGGCGTCCCGGCGGCACCGTATCCAGCACATCGGGAGGCACCGCGGTCCGGCGGCCGGCGGGCGGCCCGTCGGCCCCGGACCGGATCCGCAGCTCACCGGCCCTGCGCGCGTCCCACAGATGGCGGTGCAGGTCCAGGCGGAACCGGGGGTTCGGGCGGTGGTGCGGATAGCGGCGGGCATCGGCCCCGGAGTCGGATCCGTCCCACAGCGCGAGCCCGATCCGCTGACCGGCGTCCGCCCAGGCGGGTGGAGTCCGCACCACCAGATGCACCGGGCGCACGCCGTCGGGCCCCTCGGTGTCGTACCGGGCCAGAGAGACCGTCAGGCCCGGACGCAGCAGTCCGCGAGGGGCGATCCTCGGCAGGTGCCAGCGCAGCAGGTCAGGAGCCAGATGGCGCAGATCGTCCCGGATCCGGGACGCGAGGTCCCGGCCGTGGGCGCGGGCCACGGACCGTGGGCTGAGATCGACGTCGACGCCTGCGGCGGCGCAGGCCCCCGACCAGTCGCCGGTGTGACGACGGGCGGTCGCGGTCTCGATCATGGAGGGCGGCACGGCGAACTCTCGCACGCGCAGCCAGAAGGAAAGGCGGGAATCCTCGTTCGCGGTCTGAGTGAGCATCAGCACTCACCTTGCGCGGACGGGTCCCCCGATCTGATATCGAAGTGAGTTGTCATCGCGGGCAGCGTAGTTCCTCCTTCCCTGATCCGCCAGGTGCTTGTGCCGGGCCCATGGGCGCGAATCGGCAGGTGCTGTGAACTGTGCGAACGAAGCGCATGCTTCAATATCTGCGCCGGTGGGGTGAATCATGTGAATTGTTCGGGGGAGGGGCCTCATGGCGAGACCGGATCGTCGGCTGGTGCAGACCGCGGTCATAGGCAGTGCCGCATCGGGTCTGGGCATCGTCCTGCCGCAGGAGGCCGACGAGCTCCGGCGTCTGCGGCGGCGGCATCCGACGTACACCTACTGGTGCGGCACCCAGCTCGGCGGTTGTGGCAACAGGTTGTCCGACCGGCTCTGCGCGGACAAGGTCTGCCACTTCGCCCACGCGCCGAATGCCTCCTGCCGGCGCGGGGCCAGCGGTGTGGACAGTGCGGACCACCTCTTCATCAAGCAGGACCTGGCCCGCTGGGCCCGCGGGAGCGGTGTCGACGCGCGGGCCGTGCTGCGTGATCTGGGGTCGGGCCCGGGTGACGCCGTCGACTTCCGGGTCCGTGGCAGCCGACAGCGGGTGCGCTTCCAGTTCCGGAGGCTGACGCACCCCGAATGGCGTTCCGCGGGCGAGGAGCTGGAGCGCGACGCGGCAAGCCTGGACTGGGTCTTCGGGCCGGGTTCCGCCCATCCGGAAACCGTGGCGGAGATGCACGGGAGGTTCGGCCACGTACTCCGCTTCCGTTTCGGGACCGAGGGTGTGGCGCGGCGTATCCGGATCAGGGCGGAGACGGCGCGGAGCAGTACCGACTGGGTGCCGCTCGACGCCTGTGCGATGACGCCCGAGGGGCTGAGGGTTCCGGGGGTGGAGAGACGGAGGGGCGCGAGCCGCCCCGTCGTGGCGCCGCCGACTCCGCCGGGTGGTGCGGCCCCTGGCCGGGCGCCCGTTGCTCCGGGTGCTGAAGCGTCCGTCGCTCCCGGGCGGGGCTCCTCGGCGGACGCTCCCGGCCGGCGGGCCGCCGCCGGTGCGGCCCGCCGGCCGGGTCCGGGTGCCGGCCCGCTCGTGCGGAAGGTCCAACGCCTGGTGGAGGAGGTGAACGTGCTCGCGGCACCGGCGGAGGCCGACATACGGACGAAGGCCGAGAGACTGGACCGAGAGGCGGCGGCGTGGGCCGTGCGGTACGGGCGGTTGACGAGTTCGGACTTCTGGTCCGGCAAGGCCACGAAGGTCGCGGCCCAGGGGGAGGCGCTGGCCGGCCGGCTGGAGAAGCTGGCGCAGCACCTGAGGTGACGCGTCCGCCGGGCCCGGTCAGGCGGGATTCGAACCGAACGGCGGCCGCTCGCCGCTGAGTTCCTCCGGACTGCGGCGTGCGGCGATCAGGAGCGTGACGGCCGTGCCCACCACCGCCCATGCGGACAGCACCAGCAGGGGGCCGGTGACCGCGTTGCCCCTGAAGTAGGCGATCGAACGCGCCACCCAGGTGCCCGCCCCGGGCGGCAGCGCGGGGCCGATCGCCCGCCAGAAGTCCGGGAGCATCGGCAGCGGGTAGGCGCCGCCGGCGCTCGGGTTGCCCGCGATCACCACGATCAGGACGGCCAGGCCGATGCCGACGATGCCGGTGAGGGCCTGGAGGGCGAGGGTGATCATGCCGACCGCGAAGACGGTCAGCGCGCCCAGGCCCGACAGGCCCCAGAAGCTTCCGGGCAGGGCGCCGAGGATCGGGCCGATGATGATCGCGCCGCCGATGCCGCCCACGATCGAGTACAGCGCCATGACGCCGGTCCGGATCACCGCGCGCTGACGGTTGGCGGGCTTGGCGCCCGCGCTGATCGCCAGGATCGAGGCGCAGAGGTAGCCGCCGACGCACCAGCCCACGACCAGGTAGAACGACGAGATCCCGTTGAAGTCCTGGTCGGAGGCGGGAGCCAGGTCCACGGTCCGTACGGTGCGCTGCTGGGTACGGTCGACCTCCGTGATGATCTTCGTCAGGGTGGTGGCCAGCGAGGTGCCGCCGCCGGAGGCGACCAGCAGGGTGTCGGTCGTGCCCCGGGGGCTGACGATCAGGGCACCGTCGATCCTGCGGTCGAGGACCTGCTCGCGTGCGGTGGCCGCGTCGGCGACCGTGCGGGGGTCCAGCGGGCCGCCGGGGAGGTCCTTCAGTTCGGTGAGGAGCCGCGCGGAGATCTGCTGGGGTGCGACGAGGCCGAAGGGCACGTCCGTCGGCTTCGGTTTGTGCAGTGCCCCGACGTAGGACGCGATGAACAGCAGTTGCAGTCCGAGCACACCGATGACGAGCAGTGCGGCCCGTGGAGTGACGGCGTTCTTCACCTCGTCAGCGAAAGTCATGCCCCCACGCTCCGGGGCATCGGCCGTTCGTGCAGTCGGGGCAGGCCCGAATGGCTGACCGGGCCCCTCGCCGATCACCGGTCCGGGGCGGGGCAGCCGTTCCGCGCTCCGGGTATCGTACGAATGTTCGAAACTTGGTCTATGGTGGAGAGCGAGGGGGTGGTGAGTGCGGATCGGTTCAGGAGGTGCGGGTGCCCGGGTTCACGCATCTGCATACCGTTTCCGGGTTCTCCCTGCGGTACGGGGCATCGCACCCGGAGCGGCTGGCGGAGCGCGCCGCCCAGCGGGGCATGGACGCTCTGGCCCTGACCGACCGGGACACGCTCGCGGGCGCGGTCCGCTTCGCCAAGGCCTGCGAGGGCGCCGGGGTGCGGCCGCTCTTCGGGGTGGAGCTCGCGGTGGACTCCGCGGTGCCGGAGCGTACGGGAGAGGGCGGGCGTACGCATCGGCCGCGGACCCCGGTCCGCGGCGGCGCCTTCGTCGACGAATCCGCGCCCCGGGCCACCTTCCTCGCCCGGGACGGCGCCCTGGGCTGGGCGGAGCTGTGCCGTCTCGTCACCGCGGCCCACGGCCCCGCGCCCGACGGTGCGGGGCAGCCCCTGGTCGGCCGGTCCGAACTGCCCGCCGAAGGGCTCATCGTGCTGCTCGGCCCCGCCTCCGACATCGGCAGGGCGCTGAGCGCCGGCCGCCCGGACCGGGCCGCCGTGCTGCTCGCCGGCTGGCGGGAGATCTACGGCGACGACCTGCGCCTCGAAGCCGTCCACCACGGCCGCGAGGGCACCGGGTCCGGATCGCTGCGGCTCGCCGCCCGTACCGTCGGCTTCGCCGCGGAGCAGGGGGTGCGGGCCGTGCTGACCAACGCCGTCCGGTACGCCGACGCCGGGCAGGGCCCGGTCGCCGATGTGCTCGACGCGGCCCGCCGGCTGGTGCCCGTCGACCCCCGCCGCGCCCCGCTCGACAGCGGGGAACGCTGGCTGAAGGACGCCCGCGCGATGGCGGAGACCGCCGGGCGGATCGCCTCGGCCGCCGGTCTCGGCCGGGACGCCGGGGAGCGGCTGCTCGCGGAGACCCGGCGCACCGCCGACGCCTGCGTCGTCGACCCCGAGGGCGACCTCGGTCTCGGCTCCGTCCACTTCCCCGAACCGGAGCTCGTCGGCGCCGGGCGGCGCACCGCCCAGCGGGTGCTGGCCTCCCGCGCGGCCGCGGGCATGGTGCTGCGCGGCTACGACCGCAGGCGCGACTACTGGGAGCGGATGCACCAGGAGCTGGACATCATCGCCCATCATGGCTTCGCCTCCTACTTCCTGACGGTCGCTCAGGTCGTCGATGACGTAAGGGCGATGAAGGTACGGGTCGCCGCCCGGGGCTCCGGCGCCGGCTCCCTGGTCAACCACCTCCTCGGGATCGCGCACGCCGATCCGGTCGAGCACGGGCTGCTGATGGAGCGCTTCCTGTCCAGGCGCCGCTTCGTGCTGCCCGACATCGACATCGACGTGGAGTCCGCCCGCAGGCTCGACGTCTACCGCGCGATCATCGGACGCTTCGGCACCGAACGGGTCGCGACCGTCGCCATGCCCGAGACCTACCGGGTGCGCCACGCCATCCGGGACGTGGGCGCCGCGCTCTCCATGAACCCGGCCGAGACCGACCGGCTCGCCAAGGCCTTCCCGCACATCAGGGCCCGCGACGCCCGCGCGGCCATGGAGGAACTGCCCGAACTGCGTGAAGTGGCACGGGAGAAGGACCGGTACGGGCGGCTCTGGGAGCTGGTGGAGGCGCTGGACGGGCTGCCGCGCGGCATCGCCATGCACCCGTGCGGGGTCCTCCTCTCGGACGCCACGCTGCTGCGCCGCACCCCCACCGTGCCCACCAGCGGCGACGGCTTCCCGATGGTGCAGTTCGACAAGGAGGACGTGGAGGACCTGGGGCTGCTCAAGCTCGATGTGCTGGGTGTGCGGATGCAGTCGGCGATGGCGCACGCGGTCGCGGAGATCGGGCGGGCCTCGGGGCAGGAGGTGGACCTGGACGCGGTGGAGCCGGACGACCCGGAGACGTACCGGCTGATCAGGAGCGCCGAGACGCTGGGCTGCTTCCAGATCGAGTCGCCGGGCCAGCGCGACCTGGTCGGCAGGCTCCAGCCGGCCGGCTTCCACGATCTGGTGGTCGACATCTCGCTGTTCCGCCCCGGGCCGGTCGCTGCCGACATGGTGCGGCCGTTCATCGAGGCCCGGCACGGCCGGACCCCCGCGCACTACCCGCACCCCGACCTGGAAGGACCGCTGCGCGAGACGTACGGAGTGGTCGTCTTCCACGAGCAGATCATCGAGATGGTCGACATCATGACCGGCTGCGGCCGGGGCGAGGCCGACCGGGTGCGGCGAGGGCTCTCCGACCCCGAATCGCAGGGCCGGATCAAGGTGTGGTTCGCGCGGCGAGCGGCAAAGAAGGGGTACGGCGCCGAGGTGATCGCCCGGACCTGGGAGATCATCGAGGCGTTCGGCAGTTACGGCTTCTGCAAGGCGCACGCGGTCGCCTTCGCCGTGCCGACGTACCAGTCGGCCTGGCTCAAGGCGCACCACCCGGCGGCCTTCTACGCCGGGCTGCTCACCCATGACCCCGGGATGTACCCGAAGCGGCTGCTGCTCGCGGACGCGCGGCGGCGCGGGGTGCCGGTGCTGGGACTGGATGTGAACCGGTCGTCGGCCACCCATCGAATCGAACTGGTGTCCGGTAGTGAGGGAAGGGAAGGTATCTGGGGGGTGCGGCTCGCGCTCTCGGACGTCCATGGCATCGGCGCGGCCGAGGTCGCCCGGATCGAGGCCGGGCAGCCCTACGCCTCGCTGCTGGACTTCTGGCAGCGGGCCAGGCCGGGCAGGCCGGCCGCCGAACGGCTGGCCCGGGTGGGCGCATTGGACGCGTTCGGCACCAACCGGCGCGACCTGCTGCTGCACCTGTCCGAACTGCACCGCGCCCAGCGGGGCACGGGCTCCGGCGGCTCCGGCGCACAGCTCCCTCTCGGCGGCGGGCACCGGACCGGCTCCATGGGCCTGCCCGACCTCAACGACGCGGAACGGCTCAGCGCCGAGCTGGGCGTCCTGAGCATGGATGTCTCCCACCATCTGATGGACGATCACCAGGCCTTCCTGGAGGAGCTGGGCGCGGTCTCCGCCAAGCGGCTGCGCGAGGCACGGCACGGGGAGACCGTGCTGGTCGCGGGCGCCAAGGCGGCCACCCAGACCCCACCGGTCCGCTCCGGCCGCCGGGTCGTCTTCACCACCCTGGACGACGGTACGGGCCTGGTCGACCTGGCCTTCTTCGACGACAGCCACGCCGCCTGCGCGCACACCGTCTTCCACTCCTGGCTGCTGCTGGTGCGCGGAGTGGTGCAGCGGCGCGGACCGCGGAGCCTGAGCGTGGTCGGCTCGGCCGCCTGGAATCTGGCGGAGCTGGCCGAGCTGCGGCGTACCGGCGGACTCGACGCGGTCGCGGACCGGCTGGCGGCGCAGCCCCCGGCCGAGGAGGCTGCCGACGGCGGCGACAACGGCCGCCGCATCCAGCTGCCGACGGGGTACGAGATGAACCCCTGGTCCGACCTCCAGCCGCCCGGCGAGGGCGTCGCCACCGGCAGGAAGCTGTGGCACCGGAGCCCGGGGAGCGCGGGATGAGCGCCGCGCCCGACGCACCGGGAATCCTGTACCTGCGGTTCCGCAGGATCGGCGGCGGCCTCCCGGACGGAGCGGGTTACGAGGGGCTGCTCGCCCTGCTCGGCGCGTTCACCCCGGTGGTCGAGGCGGTCCCGCCCGACGGGGCGCTCGCCGATGTGCGCGGCGCGCTGCGCTACTTCGGGCAGGACGCGAAGGGGCTGGCCTCGGTGATCCGGATCCGCGCGCTCGCCCTGCACGGCGTGGACTGCGCGATCGGGGCGGCGGAGAACCCGATGCTGGCCCGGACGGCGGCACGGCAGGCCGCGCCGGGGACGACCTTCGTGGTGCCCGGCGGCGGGGGAGCGGAGTTCCTCGCGGACCGGCCGGCCGCGGCACTGGACGGAGTCGGCGCGGCGACGGCCCGCACCCTGTGCGGATACGGGCTCGACTCCGTCGGCCGGATCGCGGCGGCCCCGCTCGGCACCCTGCAGCGGATCACCGGCGTACGGACCGGACGCGAACTGTGGGAGCGGTCGCGCGGCATCGACCGTACGGCGGTCGTGCCGGGCGCCGCGGCCCGGTCGATCGCCGCCGAACGCTCCTTCCCGCGCGACGAGCTGGACCCGGAACGGCAGCGCCGCGCCCTCATGTCGCTCACCGAGGAGCTGGGGGCCAGGATGCGCGGGGACGGCCAGGTCTGCCGCGGCCTCGCGGTCTCCGTGCGCTACGCCGACCGCACCGGATACTCGACGCTGACCCGCAGCCGTACGCTCCGGGAACCCACCGCCCACTCCGCGGCGCTCACCGCACTCGCGTACCGGATCCATGACTCGTTCGCCCTGCAACGGGCCCGGGTGCGGGGGATCGGGCTGCGCGCCGAGGGACTGACGGGCGCCGAGCGGGCCGCGCACCAGCTCTCCTTCGACCCGGTGGACGAACGGGCACGCCGGATCGAGGCGGTGGCGGACCGGCTGCGGGCCAGGTACGGCCCGCGGGTCGTGATGCCGGGGCGGCTCGCTGCCTGAACCCTCCCCGGGATTGCTCCGGCTGAGGGATCGTCACTTTTTACCGACGCGTAACTTCCCACGCCACCTTACTCGCGCGTAATTTGACCGGGAACACAGAAGAACCAGCAGTCAGACTTGTGGTCCGGGCCGCAGGACGCACAGACATCGCAACTCCCTTGAGCCGCAAGGAGACCACACGATGCTGCCCTGGACACGTGCGCCGCGTACCCCACGTGCGCGGAGGACCCTCGCCGCACTGCTCCTCGCCGTCGCCGCAGTCGCCACCCCCACGGCCACTGCCGCTGCAGCCACCCCCACCGCCGCCACGGCCGCCTCCCGCGGCTGGAACGACTACTCCTGCAAGCCCTCCGCAGCCCATCCCCGCCCCGTCGTCCTGGTCCACGGAACCTTCGGGAACTCGATCGACAACTGGCTGGTCCTCGCCCCCTACCTCGTCAACCGGGGCTACTGCGTCTACTCGCTCGACTACGGGCAGCTGCCCGGTGTGCCGGTCTTCAACGGCCTCGGCCCGATCGACAGGTCGGCCGGACAGCTCTCCTCGTTCGTCGACAAGGTGCTCGCCGCCACCGGCGCGGACAAGGCCGACCTGGTGGGCCACTCCCAGGGCGGCATGATGCCGAACCACTACCTGAAGTTCCTCGGCGGCGCCGCCAAGGTGAACGCCATGATCGGGATCGCCCCCGACAACCACGGCACCACCCTGCTCGGCCTGACGAAGCTGCTGCCGTACTTCCCGGGAGTGGAGGACCTGCTGAACGCCGGCACACCCGGCCTCGCCGACCAGGTGGCGGGCTCCCCGTTCGTCACCAGGCTCAACTCGCTCCCCGACACCGTGCCCGGAGTGCACTACACCGTCATCGCGACCCGGTACGACGAGGTCGTGACCCCGTACCGCACGCAGTTCCTGGACGGGCCGGACGTGCGCAACGTCCTGCTCCAGGACCTGTGCCCGGTCGACCTCTCCGAGCACGTGGCGATCGGCACCGTCGACCGGATCGCCTTCCACGAGGTGGCGAACGCCCTGGACCCGTCGCACGCCACCCCCACCACCTGCGCCTCGGCCGTCGGATAGCACCGGCGCGCGGGAAGCAGCGGTACGAGGGGGCCACGAGCCCCGGCCGGGGGATCTCTCGTACCGGCGATCCCCCGTACCGGGCGGGCCGGATGCAGGCGGCGGCTGGCACGATCTACCCATGACGACGATCGACTGGGACTCCGCAGCCGACTCCTTCGACGAGGAACCCGACCACGGGCTGCTCGACCCGGCCGTCCGGCACGCCTGGGCGCAGCGGTTGGAGAGCTGGCTGCCCGGTGGACGCTCCGAGGTGCTCGACCTGGGGTGCGGCACCGGGAGTCTGGCCCTGCTCGTCGCCGGGCAGGGCCACCGGGTCACCGCCGTCGACCGCTCCCCGCGCATGGTGGAGCAGGCCCGGGCCAAGCTCACCGGCACGGGCACCGAGGTGCTCGCCGGCGACGCGGCGCAGCCGCCGGTCGGCAAGCAGCAGTTCGACGTGATCATGGTCAGACACGTGGTGTGGCTGCTGCCCGACCCGGCCGGGGCGCTGCGGCACTGGTTCACCCTGCTGCGGCCGGGCGGCCGGCTGATCCTGATCGAGGGCGTCTGGGGCGGCGTCGGCCTCAGCGCCGAGCGGCTGACCGGACTGCTCTCGGAGTTCACCGAACGCATCCACCACGAGCGGCTCTCCGACGATCCGGCGCTGTGGGGCAAACGGGTCGACGACGAGCGCTATGCCCTGGTGGCCCGCGCCCAGCCGCCGCACCGGCACACCGAGGTCGTCGACGTGCATCTGATCCTCCGCCGCGGCCCCGAGGTCCTGCTCGCCCGCCGGGCCGGGACGGGGTACGCGGACGGGCTGTTCAACGGCCCGTCCGGACATGTCGAGGACGGCGAGGACGTCCGCGAGGCGATGATCCGGGAGGCCGCCGAGGAGATCGGAGTCGAACTCGGCCCGGACGAGCTGCGGGTCGCCCTGGTCATGCAGCACCGCGGCCCCGGCGGCAGGCCCAGGACCGGCTGGTTCTTCGAGGCGGAGTACGACCCCGGCCGCGAGCCGTACAACCGTGAGCCGGACAAGTGCTCCGAGCTGGTGTGGTTCCCGCTGGACGCCCTGCCGGACGACATGGTCGCCTACTCCCGGGCGGCGCTCGACGGCTACCGCGCGGGCGAGCACTTCCTGATCCACTGGCACGAGGACGGCGACACCGTGGCGTACCAGCCGCACGGCATCCGCCGCGCGGTCCCGCTGCCGGCCGGCGGGGCGGGCACCGGTGGGGTGCACCACATCGAGCTGTGGGTGCCCGACCTGGCGGTGGCCGAGCGGGGCTGGGGCTGGCTCCTCGGCGAGCTGGGCCATCTCCCGTACCAGCGCTGGGAACACGGGCGGAGCTGGCGGCGCGGCGACAGCTATGTGGTGGTCGAGCAGTCGCCCGACCTGACTCCGGGGCCGCACGACCGGCGCCGCCCCGGGCTCAACCACCTCGCGTTCCACGTCGGTGACCGGGCCACCCTCGACGCACTGGTGGCCAGGGCCCCGGAGCACGGCTGGCAGCCGCTCTTCGAGGACCGCTACCCGCACGCGGGCGGTGACGGACACATCGCCGCCTATCTGGAGGACGCCGCGGGGTACGAGGTGGAACTGGTCGCCGGAGCCCGGCAGCCCCGCCCGGCACCGGAGGAACCGGCGCCGTACACCGATGTGTGGGCGCGGCGCCGGGACTGAGGGGCGTTCAGGTCCGGTCGGCGCCGGTTCAGAGGACCGGGGTGCGGTTCCAGGGCCGGGCGGACTCGATGGCCCGCGCGACGCGGAACACCGTGGTGTCGTCATAGGTGCGTCCGACGACCTGCACCCCGGTCGGCACACCGGTCGAGGCGAAGCCGGACGGCACGCTCAGCACCGGACAACGGCTGGCCATGTTGAACGGGGTGGTCATCGCGGATTCCAGGTAGAAGTCCAGTGCGACGCCGTTGATCACGACCTCGGTCGAGAGGTGGTCGTCGTCCGCCCCGAGCGCCGGGACGGCGGTCGTCGGGCACAGCAGGACGTCGTAGCGGTCCAGCAGTACACCGAGCGTCGTCTGCACCCCGGCTTCGAGTTCGAGGCCCCGGAGGAAGCTGCCGGGCTCCCGGACGGCCTCGGCGGCCCGCCGGGCGAAGTCGAGCGCGTACGTGGTGAGCAGGTCACCGTGCTCGGCGGCGACCGAAGCGATGTACGGGCCGAAGATCGAGCCGAAGTGGATCATCGCGGCCTCCATCACGTCCGCCCGCATGATGGGGACCTCCACCTCCTCGACGACGGCACCGGCCGCGCGCAGCGCCTCCGCCACCGCGCGGGTGTTGGCCTCGACCTCGGGATCGACCGGCCAGTCCCCGAGGGTGACCGAGAGCGCCACTCGCAGGCCCTCGGCGCTCTCGAACCGCTCGGGCAGGACGAGTTCGGACCGCAGCGAGACGGCGTCCAGCGGGTGGGGCCCCGCGATGACGTTCTCCAGCAGGGCGCAGTCGGCGACGGTGCGCGCCATCGGGCCGTCGTGGCAGTACGTGTCGAGGTTGAAGGGCGCCATCGCCGGCACGCGCCCGTAGGGCGGCTTGAAGCCGACCGTGCCCGTGCACGAAGCGGGTATGCGGATCGAGCCGCCGATGTCGGAGCCGGTCGCGAGCGTCGTCTCGCCCGCCGCGAGCGCGGCGCCCGCACCGCCCGAGGAGCCGCCCGGAGTGAACTCCGTGTTCCACGGGTTCCGGGTGACGCCCCACAGCCGGGACTGGGTGTAACCCGCGCAGCTGAACTCCGGGGTCGTGGTCCGGGCGTGCACGATGCCGCCGGCGGCCTGGACCCGCTCGATCACCGGGTGCGTCCGCTCGGCGATCTCATGCCGGAACGCCAGCGAGCCGTCCGTGCTGAGGCGACCCGCGATGGGCTGCTCCTCCTTCGTCGCGACGGCCAGGCCCTCCAGCGCGCGGGGTGCCTCGCCCCTGCCCCCGTAACGGGCTTCGGCCTCGCGGGCGGCGGCGAGTGCTTCCTCGAAGGTCTGCTCGGCCAGGGCGTTGATCTTCGGCTCGACGGCTTCCGCACGCGCGATGATCGCGGTCATCAGCTCGACCGGTGAGAGGGAGCGGTCACGGAAGCGGCGCAGGGCCTCGGTGGCCGGCAGATGGGCGAGGTCGGTGAGGTCGTTCATGGGAGGGTCCTTACAAGGTGAATCGGAGGGGCTTGGGAGTCGGGCACGGGGGCGGCCGGGGCCACAGGTGCGTCCGTCAGGCGGCGGAGTACACCCGCGATCCCCCGACATAGGTCTGCAGGACCCTGGCCGTGTGGATCTCCTCGGCCGGCCCGGTGAAGATGTCCCGGTCGAGGACCACCAGGTCGGCGAGGTTGCCCGGCCGCAGCGTCCCGGCGTCGTCCGTGCCGTTGACGTGGGCCGAGCCGGCGGTGTACGCGGCGACGGCGGTGGCGAGGTCGAGCCGCTGCTCGGGCAGGAAGACCCGGCCGTCGGTCGCCCCGGGCTGCATCCGGTTGACGGCGACATGGATCCCGGCGAGCGGGTCGGGGCTGCTCACGGACCAGTCGCTGCCTGCCGCGAGCGTGGCACCGGCTCTCAGCAGGGATCCGAAGGGGTACTGCCGGGCGGCGCGCTCGGGGCCGAGGTAGGGGATGGTCAGTTCGTCCATCTGAGGCTCGTGAGAGGCCCAGAGCGGCTGGATGTTGGCTATCGCCCCGAGCCCGGCGAAACGCGGGATGTCGTCGGGGTGGACCACCTGCAGATGAGCGAGGTGGTGCCGGGTGGCCCGGCGGCCATTGGCGGTGCGGGCCGCCTCGACCGCGTCCAGTGCCTCGCGCACCGCACGGTCGCCGAGAGCGTGGAAGTGCACCTGGAAGTCGAGCGCGTCGAGCTCGGTGACGTACGCGCGCAGCGCGACCGGGTCGACGAAGCTCAGGCCGCTATTGGCGGTGGCGCAGCCGCAGCCGTCCAGGTAGGGGGTGGTCATCGCGGCGGTGAAGTTCTCCGCGATGCCGTCCTGCATGATCTTCACCGAGCCGGCCCGGAACCGGCCGTGGGCCAGCTTCTCGCGGCGGGAGACCAGCTCCGGGATCTGGTCGGCGCCCCGGGCGCGGTCCCACCAGAGCGCACCGTTGACCCGGGCGGTGAGAGTTCCCTCGCGGGCGGCGCTGAGATACGCGTCGGAGGGGTCGGGCTGGCCGTTGAACACGCCGAGCAGGGCGTCCTGCCAGCCGGTGATTCCGAGCGAGTGGAGCAGCCGCTGGGCGCGCAGCAGGCCGTCGAGGCGGTCGGCGGCGGTCTTCGCGGGCACCAGCCGCGCCACCAGACCGGTGGCGCCTTCCTGGAGGACGCCGCTCGGTGTGCCGTCGCCCTCCCGCTCGATCCGGCCGTCGCAGGGGTCCGGGGTGTCCCGGTCGACGCCCGCGAGTTCGAGCGCACGAGTGTTGGCCCAGGCGCCGTGGTGGTCGCGGTTGACCAAGTACACCGGCCGGTCCGGCACGACCGAGTCGAGCAGTTGCCGGGTCGGAAGGCCGCCCTCGAAGCTCTCCATGGACCAGCCGCCGCCGGTGATCCAGGTGCTGTCGGGGTGGGTCCGGGCGAACTCGTGGAGGAGGCGCAGATATTCGTCGACCCCCACGGTGCCGCTGAGGTCGCACTCGGCGAGCTCCAGGCCGCCGTAGACGGCGTGGATGTGGGAATCCTGGAAGCCGGGGAGCAGCAGCCTGCCTCCGAGGTCGACCACTTCGGTCTTCGGGCCGATCAGTTCCCGCACCTCGTCATGGCCGACGGCCGAGATCCGCTCACCGGTGACGGCGAGGCTGCTCGCCCGGGTGCGGGCGGGGTCGCCGGTGTGCACGGGGCCTTGGGTGAAGACCAGATCGGCCTGGGTCATGGGAGGTGCTCCTGGTGGTTCGGCGGTCCGGGGGACCGCTGGGGGGAACGAGGTGTCACGGTCCGCACCGCGGGTCGGCGGTGCGCCGGTCACACGGCGGTGCTGGGCTCGCCGTCCACGGAGGGGACGCGGGCCGGGATGAAGTAGGGCGACCGGTGGTGCCAGCGGGCCCACGCGGCGGCCAGCAGCCCGGAGCCGATCATCAGGACCGGGACGAGCAGCGCGAACCATCCGTTGTCGGCGGAGATCTCGAAGTGATCGGTGGAGCGGTAGAAGGTCCAGGCGAGGTAGCCGCCGGTGGCGAGCAGCGTGAGCGCGCCCAGCACCGGACCGACGACGGCGCGCAGGGACTCCAGCGGTGAGGTGCGCAGCAGGTGGCGGAAGCGCACCGCGGCGGCCGCGGCGGTGAGGGCGTAGTAGAGGGCGACGACGATGCCGATCGCGTTGACGGCGGCGAAGATCAGATCGTTGACGGTGGGGATGATCAGTGCCAGTGCGGCGAGGGCCAGGGAGATCGCGGTGATCAGCAGGGTGCCGGCGGCCGGGGTTCTGTGCCTGGGGTGCAGTCGCGTCCAGACGGGGCCGAGAACGCCGTCCCGGCCCATCGCGTACATCCCGCGGGCGGTGGGGATGACCGAGGCCTGGAGCGATGCCACCGCGGAGAACATGAGGGCGATGAGTGGCAGGGCGGCCAGTGGCTGGTCGGCGAGCTTGGTGCCGAAGTAGGCAAGTCCCTGCGCGCCGTTGTCGGCCAGTTCGTCCAGGGGCAGGACCCGCTGGAAGGCGGTGCCGGCGAGCAGGAAGAGAAGCAGCATGACGGTCAGTGCGATGAACCCGCCGCGGGAGGCGTCCCGCGGGTCGCCGACCTCTTCGCCGACGCTGAAGACCGATTCGAAGCCCCAGTAGCAGAAGACCGCGAGCACCATGCCCTGGGCGAGGGCGGCGGCCGAGGGGATGTCGAAGGGGTTGAACCACTGGAGCGAGAAGGGCTGGTCACCGGCGAACAGACCGTAGCCGCAGAACGCGAGCAGCACGCCGTACTCGAAGATCAGCAGGTACTTCTGGAGACGCGCCGCGAGGTCGAGTCCGCGTACCGCGACCAGCGCGGCGGCGACCAGGACGGCCATGCCGAGCAGGGTGGACTGGAGGGTGGAGTCCGGATCGAGGGTCAGGCCGCCGACGCTGTGGAGGGTGGCCTGGCCCAGCAGCTGGATGATCGCCGAGCCTGTGATCGTGGTGGTGTAGGCCATGAACACGATGGTGCCGACGACGTTGACCCAGCCGGTCAGGAAGCCCAGCCAGGGGCTGAAGATGCGGCCGACCCACTTGTAACTGCTGCCCGCGTTCGGTTCGACGCGGTTGAGCCGGCCGTATCCGCCGGCTATGCCGAGCACGGGCAGGAACGCCAGCAGCATGATCGCCGGCAGGTGCAGGCCGACGATGGTCGCCATCAGGCCGAGTCCGATGCCGATGCTGCTGGTGGCCGCGGTGCTCGACGCGGCGAGGACGATGCCGTCGATGACGCCTATGGACTTGCGCATCGCGGCCTGCGGGGCTTGGCCGCCGCTGTCCGGCGTGGCGCTTGTGTTCTTCACTGGTACCACCAACGGTCGTCGCCTTGCTCAGGGGGAAGGTGGGCGGAGGGCCCGGATGGCAGGCCATGAAACCGTTGCCCCTTTCACACGTCAATGGTGTTGTCATAAGCTCCGCGCATGGATGAGCGTGTGGTTCCGGAGTCGCAGCGGCGGCGCAGAAGGCCGACAAAACAGGGCACAGTACTGTCCGAGCGGGTCATCGTGGATACGGCTCTGAGACTGGTCGGCCAGCACGGTGCGGATGCCCTGACGGTCCGGCGGCTGGGCGCCGCACTGGGCGCCGATCCCAGTGCGCTCTACCGGTACTTCCACAGCACCGACGATCTGCTGCTGGCGGTCGCCGACGAGCTCATCGGCCGTGCCCAGCAGGGCTGGCGACCCACCGGCCAATGGCGCGGCGACCTGTGCGAGCTGGGTCTGCGCGTCCACGCCTCCTACCAGGCGCACCCGCAGGCCGCCCTGCTGGCGGCACACCGGACGACCGGGCGGAGCAACGAGATACAGGCCGTGGAGGCGGTCCTCGGCATACTCCGGTCGGCGGGCTTCCCCGACCGGGAAGCGGTACGGATCTACCACGCCTTCGTGGATCAGGCGCTCGCCTTCGCGGCCCTGGACTCGGCCGCGCTCGCCCTGCCGGCTTCCGCGCAGGCGGCCGACCTCCAGGTGTGGCAGCAACGCTACGGACGCCTGGACGCGAGCACCCACCCCCATATCGCCGCCACCGTAAGGCTGCTGGCCGACGACATGATGCTCAGCGGCTATCCGTTCGCGCTGGAACTGCTCCTCGACGCCGCCGAGGCGAGGCTGCCCCGGGCGGCAGCGGCGGGCGGCTGAGTCCGGACGGGCCGGGCGGATCGGGGCAGGGCGCTGCCCGCCTCATGCCGACCTCGTCGACATGAGGCTTCGGGAGCTGACGCTCCGCGTCCGGGCGAGGCCGGGGAGCGCCGGCCGCGGGTGTCAGACCAGCAACGACGCGAGGCCCTCCGTGCGGGCCAGGTGTTCCAGCTCGTCCAGTGCCCGGCGCGCAGCCCCGGCCGCCGCCGGATCGCGTCCGGCGAGACCGCTCTCCTCGAACTCGTCCTCGTCCAGGCGCAGTACGGACGAGCCGTCCGCCGACACCCACAGATCGAGGTCGAGGTCCTCCACCAGGAGCTGTCCGTCCCGCAGCACCGCGGGGCGGGTGATGTCGCAGTACCAGCCCTTGAGTCCGCCCTCGCCGGTACGGACCTCCTTCACGGCGAACCAGCGGTCGCGCCAGTAGTGCTCGGTGAAGACATCGCCCGGCTCGAACCGTACGAAGCCGAAGTCACGGACCCCGGGCGCCGCCCACGGCGCACGCACCGTGACCCGCACCCCGTCGTCGCGGACCACGTCCGCCGGATACCGGATCTTGGTCCGCCCGGCCTTCACCAGGGCGACCTCCAGCGTGGTCTCAGCCGATCCTGCGGACATGGCGCACCTCCGTGGCACAGATCTCGTAACCGAACCACTGGTTGATCGCCAGCATCGGTCCGTTGTCCGCGTCATTGCCGGTGTACGCGTCCGTGTACCCGGCGGCGCGCGCCCGGTGCAGCGAGTCGTTCTTGGCGAGCTTGGCCAGGCCCCGGTTGCGGTACGCCCGGCGGGTACCGGTCATCCCGGACATGTACCGGGTCAGGCCGTCGGTCTCCGCGGCGCTGAACGCCGCCACCTCCCCGTCCACCAGCGCGACCGAGGTGAGTTCGTGGTCGAGCGCGGGGGAGCGCCAGGTGTGGTTGAGCCAGTCCTCGTAGTCGGTCAGTTCCATCGGGGTGTCGCTCGGCTCGTCGGCCGTGGTCTCGGCGTCCGCCTCGAAGAGCGGGTGCGGGTCGTCCCTGAAGTCCGCTGCGGTACGCAGCTCGACGCCGGGCGGCGGCTCCTGACGGGGCGGCAGCGATCCGCCGGCCAGGTCGAGGTGGAGGAAGTGCGCCGGACGGCTCGGCGCGTAGCCGTGCCGCTCGGCGAAGGCCCGGTTCGGCGGGGTGTCGAGCACCCAGGTGTAGACCGAGGTCGCGCCTTCCCGCGCCAGGTACTCCTCGGCCGTGCGCAGCAGCAGCGCACCCGCCCCGCGCCCGGTGCGGTCCGGATGCGTGTACGTGTTGCAGAACCCCTGACCGGGTTCGGGGCTGTCGTGGACGAGGCCGACCTGCGCGGTCCCGATGAGCTCCCCGTCCTCCTCGGCGACCAGCAGTCGGGCGCGCTTGTCCGGGTGGGCCGAGGCCAGTTCGAAGGTGACGCACTCGGGCGTCGTCACCATGAAGGGCAGGGCGGCACGCCGGATCCGTACCCAGTCCTCCGCGTCTGCGGGGGCGAAGTCGCGAACGATGACAGTCATGGGCCGGACGTTACGCGGGGGCCGCCACCGGTCGCCCCTGAGTTTCCGTCGGGGGAGCGGACGTGGGGGAGAATCGGGGCGTGACCCTGAAGATCGTTCTTGATCCCGATGCCGGTACCGCCCCGTACGAGCAACTGCGTACGCAGATCTCCGAACTGGCCCGCTCCGGCGCGCTTCCCGTCGGCTTCAGACTCCCGACGGTACGCGGTTTCGCCGAGGAGCTCGGCCTCGCCGCGAACACCGTCGCGAAGGCGTACCGCGCGCTGGAGGCCGACGGGGTGATCGAGACCCGAGGGCGCAACGGCACGTTCGTCGCCGCCGCCGGTGACGCGGCGGACCGTCATGCGGCGGCCGCGGCCCAGGAGTACGCGGAGCAGGCGCGGCGGCTGGGCCTGTCCCGGGACGAGGCGCTGTCCCTGGCACAGGACGCGGTACGGGCGGTGTACGGGGCGGGGTGAGCGTGCCGGGGCCGGAGCCCCGGGCCCGCGTCCGTGCCGGCCGAGGGCTGCGGGCCCGCGTCCGTGCCCGGTTCACAGATACAGGCCCGCGTCCGCCCCGGAGTCCTGCTTCGGCACCGACGCGGGACCGCTTCCGCGCCGCAGCGCGTACAGCTCGGCGAGCGTCGCGCCCTCGCGGCCGAGTCCTTTCTCCGTGCCCAGCCAGGCCACCGCCTCCTTGCGGGTCAGTGAGCCCACCTCGATCCTGGCGAGGCAGCGGCCGGGCCTGACCACGGCCGGATGGAGCCGCTCCAGGTCCTCGTTGGTGGTGACGCCCACCAGCACGTTGCGGCCCTGCCCGAGCAGCCCGTCGGTGAGGTTCAGCAGCCGGGACAGCGCCTGGCCCGCGGTGTGCTTGGCCTCGCCGCGGATCAGCTCGTCGCAGTCCTCCAGGAGCAGCAGCCGCCACCGGCCCCTGGACGTGCCGTCGTCCTCGCCGATCGCGATGTCCATCAGATAGCCGACGTCGTTGAAGAGCCGCTCGGGATCGAGCACGCAGTCGACCTGGCACCAGTCCCGCCACGAGCGCGCGAGCGTGCGCAGCGCGGAGGTCTTGCCGGTTCCCGGCGGCCCGTGCAGCAGGAGCAGCCGGCCCGAGATGTCGTCGGGCGTGACCTTCATCAGCCGGTCCATGGCATCGGCCACCGGTGCCGTGTAGTTGCCCCGGACCTCGTCCCAGGTACCGGCGGCGATCTGCCGGGTGGTGCGGTGCGGGCCGCGGCGCGGGGAGACGTACCAGAAGCCCATCGTCACGTTCTCCGGCTGGGGTTCGGGCTCGTCCAGGGCGCCGTCGGTCGCCTGGCCGAGGACCTGCTGGGCCAGTTCCGGGCTGGTCGCGGTGACCGTGACATCGGCGCCGCGGTTCCACCGCGAGACGAGCAGCGTCCAGCCGTCGCCCTCGGCGAGCGTGGCACTGCGGTCGTCGTCGCGGGCGGCGCGCAGCACCTTGGCGGCCGGCGGCAGCAGGGTCGCCCCGGCCTTGACGCGTTCCAGCGAGGAACTGTGCGAGTACGGCTGCTCGCCCGTCGCGAAGCGGCCGAGGAACAGCGCGTCCACGACATCCGACGGGGAATCGCTGTCGTCGACGTTGAGCCGGATCGGGAGCGCGGACTCAGGGGTGGCGGACATGGCGCCCATGATCCGGCACGGGGGTACCCGGCGCACCAGGGTTTCACTGCCTTCCTCCCCTTTTCCGGCGGCGGCACCGGACATGACGGGGGCTCAAGGGGCGCGCAGGGGAGCTCGAATCACGGAGAACAAGTTGGCATGCACACTTCCGGTGGAGGTGTCGGTACTGCTACCACGGACTCGGCAGACCGCGCGGAGATCCCACCGGTCGGTCCAAGGGAGGTTCCATGAAGATGTCCAGACTCGCGGCGCTCTCGTCCTCGCTCCTGCTCGGTGCCGTACTCGCTCTGACCGGAGCGGCCACCGCCAGTGCCGCCACGTCTGTTCAGGCCGTCGACTACGTTGCCCTCGGCGACTCGTACTCCTCGGGTGTCGGATCCGGCAGTTACGACAGCGCCAGTGGTGACTGCAAGCGCAGCACCAAGGCGTATCCGGCCCTCTGGGCCGCCGCCAACTCGCCCGCCTCGTTCTCCTTCGCCGCTTGCTCGGGTGCTCGTACGGGTGATGTGAAGGCCAATCAGCTCGGCCCCCTCAGCTCCTCGACCGACCTCGTCTCGATCTCCATCGGCGGCAACGACGCCGGTTTCGCCGATGTCATGACGACCTGTGTCCTCCAGTCCGAGGCCACCTGTCTCGACCGGATCGCCACGGCCCGCAGCTATGTCGAGTCCACCCTGCCCGGCAACCTCGACTCGGTGTACACGGCGATCCACGCCAAGGCGCCGTCCGCCCGTGTCGTCGTCCTCGGCTATCCGCGCTTCTACAAGATCGGCGGCAGCTGTGCCGTCGGCCTGAGCGACAAGGTGCGCACCGCGATCAACGGGGCGGCCGACCTCCTCAATACGACCACCGCCAAGCGCGCGGCCGACCACGGCTTCTCCTTCGCCGATGTCGCGGGCAGGTTCACCGGCCATGAGATCTGCTCCGGAAGTGCCTGGCTGCACAGCGTCAACTGGCTGAACATCGGTGAGTCCTACCACCCCACCGCCGCCGGACAGTCGGGCGGCTACCTGCCCGCTCTCAACTCGGCGGCCTGACACGACCGGCGCATCCGCCGGGTCCGTCCGGCCGTCCGGCGGGCAGGGGGCCCCTGTTCGCCGGGGTCTCCGTCCGGTGGGGTGCGAAGGCGGGCCCGGGGTCCGTGGCGGGACCCCGGGCGGAGTGCCTCCATCCGTTTCCGTTCTGTCCAAGTCGCCCTGAAATCGGGCGGATTCGTGAATGAGGTGTCAACCTCCGTATGCGAGTGCGCAATCCCCCGCCCGGGATACACGAGTGTCGTCGCGGGGCGATAGGGTTAACCTGCCCGGGCCGGGTGCCCTCGTACGGGTGGGGAGTGACATGGAACAGATAGCGATGCGGAGCAGGCCGCGTGTGCCTGCGATCACCTGCGGGAGCGGTGCGACGAGTTCGCGCCTCGACCGCCATCTCGCGGTGCTCGGCGGCCCTGCCGTGCCGCAGCGGGAAGCCGCGGAGGCGACACTGCTGATGCGCGAGCTCACCTCGCGCGATGCCGCCCGTCGTCACCGGAGCAAGAGCGCGCGCGTCTCGCTCTTCGCGCCGCTGCGACGACTGAGGCGTTCGCTCTTCGGCAGCCGCCGCTGACCCGACGGCCCGTCACGACCGCCCACCGGTCCTCCGCCCGGGCTCCCCGGCCAGGGTCCGTCGCCCGGCCCCCCGCTCGGGGCCGTGTGCGAACACACCGTCCCGGCGCTGCGCTGCTGTCCGCCCTCCCGTCATCCCCAGGGCCCACGGCAGCGCTTCGGTGTGTTCACCGGATGCCCGAGGGGCGGCGGCGGACCGGGATGCCGGACTCGTCGCGACCGGCCCCGGACCGGTCCCGCGCGCTGCCCCGGAGCGCGCGGTCGTCACTCGCCGCCGCGCGCGTGACGCCGTACGGACAGCGGTACGAACACCGCGAGGAGCACCGCCGACCAGGCGAGCGTCCCGGCGACCGGGTGGGCGACCGGCCAGGCGGCGTCGGCCGCCGGGGACGCGTTGCCGAACAGGTCACGGGTGGCCGCGGCCATGGCGCTGATCGGGTTCCACTCCGCGACCGTCCGCAGCCAGCCCGGCAGATTGTCGGTCGGGATGTACGCGCTCGACAGCAGCGGCAGGATGAACGTGGCGCTGCCCAGCTGACCGGCGATCTCCTCGTTGCGGATCAGCAGGCCCAGCCAGCAGCCCAGCCACGACGTGGCGAACCGCAGGAGCAGCAGCAGGCCGAAGCCGCCCAGGGCGGCGAGCGGCCCGCCCTCGATCCGCCAGCCGACCGCGAGTCCGACGAGGATCAGCGGGACCATGCCGATGGCCGTGGTCAGCAGATCGGCGGCGGTCTGGCCGAGCGGCACGGCGGGCCGGCTCATCGGCAGCGTACGGAACCGGTCCATCACCCCGCGGTGGCAGTCCTGCGAGGCCTGGAACATCCCGACCATGATGCCGTTCGCCGCCGTCGCCGCCAGCAGGCCCGGCACCAGGAACGCGCGGTACTCCTGGCCGGGCATGGCCAGTGCGCTGCCGAACACGTATCCGAAGAACAGCAGCATCGTGATCGGCATGGTCTGGGTCAGGATCACCACGCCCGGCGCCGCCTTGATCCGCTGGAGGTGGCGGCCCAGTACGGCCAGGGAGTCGGCGACGGGGGTGCTCGTGGCGGTCGTGGCGGGTCGCTCCCGGACCAGTGTCGTGCTGCTCATGCTGCCGTCTCCTTCGGTGGCGGGGAGGTGCGGCCGTCGCCGCGGTCGGTCAGGCGGAGAAAGACCTCGTCGAGCGTCGGCGGGCGCAGACTCGCGTCGATCACGGGGACGCCCGCCGCGTCGAGCTCGCGGACGATCCGGGGGAGGGTGAGCGTCGTGTCGGACGCGACGGCGCCCACGGTGCGGCGTTCGTGGTCGAGCACCGGCTCGGAGCCGGTGAGCTGGTCGAGCACGCCGGCCGCCGGGACCAGCGCCGACTCGTGGGGGACGACCACCTCGGCGTAACTCCCGATCCGGGACTTCAGCTCGGCGGGGGTGCCGCGGTGGGCGGCCCGGCCCCGGTCGATCAGCACGATGTCGTCGGCCAGCTGATCGGCCTCCTCCAGATACTGCGTGGTGAGCAGCACGGTGGTGCCCCGGTCGGCCAGCTCCCTCACCGCCGCCCAGATCTGGTTGCGGCTGTGCGGGTCGAGGCCGGTGGTGGGCTCGTCCAGGAAGAGCACCCGCGGGCGGGTCAGCAGGCTGGCGGCGAGATCGAGGCGGCGGCGCATGCCGCCCGAGTAGGTGCGGGCCGGGCGGTCGGCCGCCTCGGTCAGCTCGAAGCGCTCCAGGAGTTCGTCGGCGCGGGTGCGGGCCGCCTCGCCGCGGAACCGTTGCAGCTTGGCGAAGAGCCGCAGGTTCTGCCGGCCGGACAGCTCCCCGTCGACCGAGGCGTCCTGCCCGGTGACCCCGATCGCGGCACGGACGGAGGCCGCCTCGCGCACCACGTCGTGGCCCGCGACCAGGGCGCTGCCGCCGTCCGGCGTCGTGAGCGTGGTGAGCACCCGGACGGCGGTGGTCTTGCCCGCGCCGTTCGGCCCCAGCACTCCGCAGACGGTGCCCTCGGTGACCGCGAGATCGAGCCCGCGCAGCGCGTGGACATCGCCGTAGCGCTTCTCCAGACCCTCACTAAGTACAGCGTACGTAGTTTTCATGCGCCCACCGTACCGCACTACGTACGCTGTACGTAACTACGATGGTGGGCGAGGTGATGATCGATGGTGGGGCGACCCGCTGTACCCGAAGTGATCTGGGCACGCCCCGAGCGTGCGGGCCGCGGCCCCAGGCCCGCGTTCAGCCGAGCGGACATCGCGGCGGCCGCCGTCCGCGTCGCCGATGCGGAGGGCCTGGACGCGGTGTCCATGCGCAAGGTCGCGGCGGAGCTCGGCTGCGGCACGATGTCGCTCTACAACTACGTGCCGCGCAAGGAGGACCTGTACGAGCTGATGCTCGACGCGGTCAGCGGCGGGTACGAATACCCCGAACCGTCCGGCGACTGGCGCGCCGACCTCGTCGCACTCGCCCACCAGGCCCGCGCGATGATGCACCGCCACACCTGGGCCCCCCGGCTGATGTCACCCGTGTACGGCTTCAGCCCCAACGCCCTGCGCTACCTGGAGTACGCGCTCAGCTGCCTGGACGGGGTCGACGCACGGTTCGGCGAGAAGATGGAACTCATCGCGATGGTCAACGGCGTGGTGACCACCTATGTGGCCAACGAGATCGCCACGGCGGAGCGCAGCAGGTCGCTGCCCTGGTCCGAGGAGCAGGAGAACGCCGTGCGCACCGGCTATCTGATCAGCCAGATCGCGACCGGGAAGTATCCGCGGATGGCGGCGGGATTCGCCGAGGACCCGGGGCCGATCGATCTGGAAGGGGTCTTCGACCGGGCGCTCCACCGGGTGCTGGACTCCTTCGACCGGTAGCCCCGCCCGGCTCCCTCACAGCAGTGCGAACTGCCCGTCCGGGCCCTCCTCCTGATGGCCGAGCACCGACGCGGGCCGCCGGGCCGCGGCCGGGACGGGCAGGACGCCCGCCGCGCGGAGATCGGCGGCCGTGATCCGCGGACCGCCGGCGAGCGACTCCTGCCGGGGCCGGAGTCCGTCCAGCAGGGCGAGCAGTGCGATCAGCTCCAGCAGCTCCGAGGTCCACTCCTGGGGCCAGGCCCGGGGCCGGAGCGCCTCCAGGCCGTCCGCGCCCTTCGCCCCGGCCGCCGACCGCCGCTCGAACCAGAGCTCCAGCATCCGCACCCCGCCCACCCGGAACTCCCACGCCCCGGCCGGCACCGGCGAGATCCGGCCCGTCCCCAGCGTGAGCGTCTCGCCGTCCGGGTCGTAGGCCAGGCCGGCCGGTACGGGCGGAATCGCGGCCCGCACATAGGGCCGCCGCCCGCCGGGCAGCCGCGGGCGCTCGCCGCCGCGGGCGCCCCTCAGCTGCAAGCGCAGCAGTTCCTGCCCCAGCTCCACCCCGGCCGACCACCGCGCGGTGTCGGCGGGCAGCGGGACCACGCATCCGGCGGGGGAGCGGCGGGCCGCCGCGAGCGCCCACGCCAGCACCGAACGGGCGGTCACCGACTCCCCGTGGCGGGCGCGCAACAGGCCGAGCAGCCCGGGGGCCAGGTTGGGTTCATGGCCCCCGGGGCGCCGGTGGAGCGGCCGGATCCGGCCGGGCCGGCCCGCGGGGGAGTGGCCGTCCGGCAGCAGCGCCGTCACGGACAGGGCGGGGCCGGTGTCCTGGGGCACGTACCCGTGCTCCACGGCGAAGAGCTGGTGCCCGTCGGCGACCCGCCACAGCTCGGGGCGGGCGGCGTCGATCAGCCGGTGGTCGGGGAGCAGCCACTGCTCGTCGAACGGGCCGTGCGCGATCCGTACCGGCTCGGGGCACGGCCCCTCCTCGCGGGCGAACCGGCCGGTACCGGTGGCCTGTCCGGGCAGCGCGGCCACCGGGGTCCGCGGGGTACGGGCACGGGTCGCCCGGAACAGCCGCTCGCGCTCGCCCTCCGGGGCCCGCACCAGCCGCTCCCAGCGCGCTCTGAGGGAGGCGGCATCGGGGGCCATCACCCAGGGGCGGCCGATGCGCAGCGGTCGTACGGACCAGGGCATGAGGTCGTCCAGAAGCGGGGCGTCCGTGTCCTGGCCGTCACCGGAGCCGCCCGCCGCCCGTGCTGCCACCGTGTCGCCCTCCCCGTCGCCACGTCCGCCCGCCTTCCGGGGCATCGTAGCCGCGCCCCCGCGGCGCGAGGCAGTGCGTCAGTGCGCTTCCACGGTGACCGAGAAGGAGAACCGGTCACCCCGGTAGCGGATCTGCGCCACGTCGACCACCTGGCCGCTCTCGTCGTACGTGACGCCCGTGTAGAACAGGATCGGGCTCAGCAGCGGGACCTGGAGGAGCTCGGCGGTCGCCGGGTCGGCCAGGCGCGCCTCGACCGTGTCGGTGATGCGCGCGATGCGGACGCCGACCCGGTCGCGCAGCACCTTGGTCATCGGCCAGCGTTCGAGATCGGCGACGTCGAGGCGGGCCGCGATCTCGGGACGCACCACGTTCTCCGCCCAGTTGGTGGGCTCGTCGCTCTCCCCGTCGCGGCGCAGCCGGCGGTAGCTGACCAGCTCCGCGCAGTCGGGGAAGTACTCGGTGAGATCCCCCGGTACGGCGACCGGTCCGTGGCCGAGCACCGAGGTCCGCTCGCCCGACTGCTGGGCCACGATCGCGTCGATCGAACCCAGCAGCCGGACCGGCGACACCCGGCGGGCGCGCGGCTCGATGAAGGTGCCGCGCCGCCGGTGCCTGCTGATCAGCCCTTCCGTCTCCAGCTCCTTGAGCGCCTGGCGCATCGTCAGGACGCTGACGCCGTAGTGCGCGGCGAGCTGCTCCTCGGTCGGCAGCCGCGCCGAGGCGTCCTTGGCGCGGCCCAGTATCGAGGCGCGCAACGACTGCGAGACCTGGTACCACAGCGGCAGCTTGCGGTTCAGGACCAGCGAGTCGGGGGCGAAGGCCGGCCCCGTGGGGATCTTGGGCGTCTGAGGCACCTGGGGCCTTTCGTTCGGACCGGGCCGGATGAGGAGCGGCGGTGTCGCCTACGGCCTGAAGTTGCGGCTCAGACCCTGCCACACGTCGTCGTAGCCGTGCTGCAGGTGTCCGGCGGTCGCCGCCTGCTGCGTCGCCGTCACCGGCCAGCGGGTCTCGAACATGAAGGCGAGGCCGTCGTCGATCTTCTGCGGCTTCAGCTCCGCCCCGCTCGCCCGGTCGAAGGTCTCCCGGTCCGGGCCGTGCGCCGACATCATGTTGTGGAGCGAACCGCCACCCGGGACGAAACCGCCCTTGCCGGCCGTCTTCGCGTCGTACGCGCCCTGGATCAGGCCCATGTACTCGCTCATCACATTGCGGTGGAAGTACGGCGGCCGGAAGGTGTCCTCGCCGACCAGCCAGCGCGGCGCGAAGACGACGAAGTCGACACCGGCCAGACCGGGGGTGTCGGACGGCGAGGTCAGCACCGTGAAGATCGACGGGTCGGGGTGGTCGTAGCTGATCGAGCCGATGACATTGAAGCGGTGCAGGTCGTAGACGTACGGGGTGTGGTTGCCGTGCCAGGCGACCACATCGAGCGGCGAGTGGTCGTAGGTCGCCGACCAGAGGTTCCCGCAGAACTTGTTGATCACCTCCACCGGGCGGTCGTCGTCCTCGTACGCGGCGACCGGGGCGAGGAAGTCCCGGGCGTTGGCCAGGCCGTTGGCGCCGATCGGGCCGAGGTCGGGGAGGGTGAACGGCTGGCCGTAGTTCTCGCAGACATAGCCGCGGGCGGTGGCGTCGAGCAGCTCCACGCGGAAACGGACGCCGCGCGGGATCAGCGCGACATGCCCCGGTTCGGCACGCAGCAGGCCCAGTTCGGTACGGAGCAGCAGACCGCCGCGCTCCGGGACGATCAGCAGCTCGCCGTCCGAGTCGCTGAACACCCGGTCCGTCATGGAGGTGTCGGCGTGATAGACGTGCACGGCCATGCCGGTGCGCTGCGCCGCGTCGCCGTTGCCGCCGAGGGTCCACAGGCCCGCGAGGAAGTCGGTCCCGGGCGTGGGCTCGGGGAGCGGATCCCAGCGCAGCCGGTTGGGGTCCGGCACGGATTCGGTGAACGGGGCGGTCCGGACCGCCCCGTTGCCGATCCGGGTGAACGGGGGATGGGCGGCCGACGGACGGATCCGGTAGAGCCAGGAACGGCGGTTGTGGGCCCGCGGTTCGGTGAAGGCCGAGCCGCTCAGCTGCTCCGCGTAGAGCCCGAGGGGCGCGCGCTGGGGGGAGTTGCGGCCGTGCGGCAGCGCCCCCGCGACCGCCTCCGAGCTGTGCTGATTGCCGAAACCGGCGGAATGCTCCAGCGCCTCCGCCGTCTTCCTCGCCTGCTCGTTGCCGCTCATGTGCGCTCCCGGTGCCGAAGGAATCCTATGGGTAACCGTAGGAATTGGATCGGGGCGAGTCAACGGCATTCGTGATGCGCGAGGGGGTTCAAAAAGTTGAACAATGCTCTACTCTCCCGCACATGTCGTGGACACGAAGACTTCTGGTGGTCCTGGCGGCGCTCGCCGCCGCCCTCCTCGCGGCCCCGGCCGCCCAGGCGCACGAGGAACGTCCGGTCACCCTGCCCGACGGAACCGGCAGCGTCCCCGTGTACCGCACCGGGGAACCCGATCTGCTGGTCTGCAAGAGCGACCGGGCGGACTTCGAACGCCGGGTGTCCCGCTTCCCGGAGGGGCTGAGGACTCGGAACCTGAAGCTCTTCGACCGGTGCCAGGAGTCCGGCTACCGCCATCTGCAGCAGGCGGTCGACGCGGTCGACAGGCCCGGCATGAACATAGCCGTCCTGCCCGGCCTGTACGAGGAGGAGCCCTCGCTGCCCAGGCCGACCGGGGAGTGCGCCCGGCTGAAGGCGCCCAACTCCAAGCTCGGCTACCAGATCCTGTCGTACGCGCAGCAGCGGCGGTGCCCGCACAACCAGAACCTGGTGGCGATCCTCGGCAAGAAGGACCTGCAGATCGAGGGCACCGGCGCGGAGCGCACGGACGTGGTCGTCGACGCCAAGTACCAGAAGCTCAACGCGATCCGCGCGGACGGCTCCGACGGCATCTACTTCCGGAACTTCACCGCGCAGCGCACCACCTTCAACTCCCTGTACGTGCTGGCGCAGGACGGCTTCGTCATCGACTCCGTCCTCACCCGGTGGAACGACGAGTACGGCTTCCTGACCTTCGCGAGCGACCACGGGCTGTACAAGAACTGCGAGTCGTACGGAAACGGCGACTCCGGCATCTACCCCGGCAGCGCGTCGAACATCAACGACGCCCACGGCTACGACGTGCCGCGCTACTCCATCGAGATCACCGGCTGCCGAAGCCACCACAACATGGTCGGCTACTCCGGCACCGCGGGCGACTCCGTCTATGTCCACGACAACGAGTTCGACCACAACATGGGCGGCGCCTCCATGGACAGCGCCTTCCCCGGCCACCCCGGACTGCCGCAGAACCACGCCCGCTTCGAACGCAACCTGATCCACGACAACAACGCCGACTACTACCCCTACGTCGCCGACGGCACCTGCGCCAAACCGCCGGTGGACCGGGGCTACGAGGAGGGGGTCGTCTGCCCGCAGATCTCCATGCCGCCCGGCTCCGGCATCATCACCGCGGGCGGCAACTGGAATCTGTACGAGAACAACTGGATCTACGGGCAGCAGCGCGCCGCCTTCGTCCTGACCGCCGTGCCCGCCTTCATCCGCGGTGAGGGCGCACTGGCCAAGCAGGCCGACACCTCGCACCACAACCGTTACGCGGGCAACCACCTCGGCAGGGACAAGGCGGGCAACTCCCGGCCCAACCGCACCGATGTGTGGTGGGACGGCCAGGGCGAGGGCAACTGCTGGCAGGCGGACGCCGGGCCGTCCTCCCCGCGCGCCCTGCCCGCCTGCGGTTCCGCGCGCGGTGACGTGTCCGTGCGTACCGACCGGCTCGTCGGCGAACCGGTCAAGCTCGCCCAGCTGCTGGTCTGCGCCGACTACAACGTGCAGGCGCGCCGGCTGCCGGCCGGCTGCGACTGGTACGGGGCGCGGGGCATCGAGCGCATCGAGGTGCAGATGGCGCTGGCGGTCGCGGTGGTACTGGTGCTGGTCGGCGGGGTGCTGTGGTGGCGCAGGCTGCGCGGCAGCCGGCCCGCCGCGGTGGCCACGGTGCTCGGCGCGATCGGCCTCGGGCTCGATGTGGCCGGATCGACGACGGGGCTGGCCGCCACCTATGTGCCCGCGCTGGCACTGCTGCTGACGGGGCTGTGGTGGACCGGCATCGGTCTCGTGCTCCGGAGGCAACGGCCCTGGCTCGGCTGGACCACGGTGGTGCTGGGTGCGCTCACGCTGCTGGACGCCGTGGACAAGGCCGTGTTCATGATCCCGTGGATCCCGCTCAGCCCGGCCTGGGTACGGGGACTGCTCGGCGTGGTCTGGGTGGTGTGGGCCGTGATCGCCGCCGCCCGCCACGCGGACCGCACCCCGCCGGAGGAGACCGGGACCCCGGTCCTCGCCGCTGCCCCGGCCACGGGCCCCGCCCCGACTCCGGGTTCCGCCCCGGAAGGAGACGCATCGTGAAGGGTTCCAGCACACCGTCGCGGCCCGGCCGGCCGCTCCGGCCCACCCGTCCGGTCGTTGCCGCCGTCACCGTCCTCACCGCGGGCGCCCTCGTGTTCGGGGCGAGTGCCTGCGGCGGGCGGGCCACCACCCACCACAAACCCGGCACCAGCCATGAGCAGGCCGTCGGCGGCGTCGGCCGGCTGCTCGCCGCCGACGACGGTTCCGGCAACCGGCTGCGCCAGGTCGACGCCGAGGGCGCCCCCGCGGTGACGGTCGCCGTGCGACCCGACTCCGAGGACGGGTGGAACGTCCATCTCTCCGTGCGGAACTTCAGATTCACTCCGGACAGCGTGGGCGGCGCCGCGCTCCCCGGGCGCGGCCACGCCCGGCTGTTCCTCGACGGCCACCCCCTCGCCCGCGTCTACGGCTCCTGGTTCCACCTCCCCGCCTCCCTCGTCCGCGCCGCCGGCGGCGGCACCGGCCTCACCGCACGGCTCTACGCCGACGACCACACCGCCTGGGCCGTGAACTCCACCCCCGTCCAGGCCACCGCCTCCCTCGCCGCTCCCTCCGCCCCCGAGGAGAGCCGACCCGCAACACCCTCTCCCGACACCACACTTGAGATCGTCGTCTCCCACGGCAAGGTCAGCCCGGACCCCGGCCGCACCGAGATCAAGAAGGGCCGGACCGTCCGGCTCCGGGTCCGCAGCGACCGCGCCGACACCCTCCATGTCCACGGCTACGACAAGGAGGCCCGGCTGCCCGCGGGCAAGACCGTCACCCTCACCTTCACCGCCGACCGCAGCGGGCTCTTCGAGGTCGAGACCCATGAGTCCGACCTGCTCCTGACCCAACTCGTCGTACGGTGAGCGTCCTCGCCCACGGCATCGGCGCCCAGCACGACCTCCCGCTCTCCCCCTTCTACGCCTTCGCCGGTGCCTTCGCCGCGCTCTTCGTCTCCTTCCTCGCGCTCGGTCTGCTCTGGTCCGCCCCCCGCTTCCGCGGCGACCGGGCGGGCCGCCCGCTCCCGTCCGTCCTCCAGCGCCTCGCCGACGCCCGCCCCACCCGTACCGCCCTGCGCGCACTCGGCCTCGCCGCCGCCCTGTACGTCACGCTCAACCTCCTCCTGGGCCCGGACGACCCGGACCGCAACCCGGGCCCCGGGGCCGTATACGTACTCCTCTGGGTCGGGCTGGTGCCCGCATCGCTCCTCCTCGGTCCCGTCTGGCGGCTGCTCAACCCGCTGCGCACCGTCCACCTCCTCGGCTGCCGCGTGCTGGGCCGCGACCCCGCCGCGGGCCGGCCCCTGCCCGTACGGCTCGGTCTGTGGCCGGCCGCCGCGGGGCTGCTCGCCTTCACCTGGCTCGAACTCGTCGCCCCCGACCCCGCGTCGGCCACCGCCCTCCTGCTCTTCCTCTCGCTCCACACCGCCGTCCACCTCGTGGGCGCCGCCCGCTACGGCGCCGGGTGGTTCGACCGGGCGGACGCCTTCGAGGTCTACTCGGGACTGCTCGCCCGGCTCTCCCCGCTCGGCCGCCGCCCCGCCGACCGCCGCCTCGTGCTCCGCTCGCCGTTCAACGGACTCGACGCCACCCCGCAGATCCCCGGACTCGTCGCCACTGTCTGCGTCATGCTCGGCTCCACCGCCTACGACGGCTTCTCCGACTCCCCGTCCTGGATCACCACCGTCCAGACCTCACCCCTGGGCCGCACCACCGCGGCCACGCTCGGACTCCTGGGAGCCGTCGCCCTCGTCGCCGCCCTCTACGCCCTGTGCACCGGTGCCGTCCGGCTGATCTCCGGTCGACTGAGCCACCCGCTCACCGCCTTCGCCCACTCGCTCGTCCCGATCGCGCTCGGCTATCTCGTCGCCCACTACTTCACGCTCTTCGTCACCGAAGGGCCACGCACGGTCATGGTGGCATCCGGCACCGACAACCCCGCTCCGCCCGAGCCGCTCCTGGGCCCCGGCGGGGTCGCCACGCTCCAGGTCGCCGCGATCGTCCTCGGCCACGTACTCGGCGTCATCGCCGCCCACGACCGGTCCGTGCGCCTCTTCCCGCCCGGCCGCGCCGTCGCGGGGCAACTCCCGTTGCTGGTCCTGATGATCACGTACACCATCGGCGGGCTGTCGCTGCTCATCGCGTGAGAGCCGCGCCGGACACCGGCCGCCCCGGAACCCACCGGTCACCCGCAGCAGAGGAGACCCACGGCATCATGGAGCCCGTGCCCCATGCGAACACGAACCTCCGCCGCGCCCCCGTGCAGCAGCGCAGCGCCGAGCGCCTCGCCCGGATACTCGACGCCTGCGCCGAACTCCTCGACGAGACCGGCTACGAGCAGCTGTCCACCCGGGCGGTGGCCATCCGTGCCGGGGTCCCCATCGGCTCCGTCTACCGGTTCTTCTCCAACAAGCGCGCGCTGACCGACGCGCTGGCCCGGCGCAATCTGGACAGCTACGCCGAGCGCATCACCGAGCGCCTCGCCGTCATCCCGACCACCGACTGGCGCGGCGCCATCGATGCCGTACTGGACGAATACCTGGCCATGAAGCGCTCCGTGGCCGGATTCGCCTTCATCGACTTCGGCGCTGCGGCCCCCGAGGAGGACCCCGCCAACGACGCCAACCAGCGGGTGGCCGGCCGGCTCGCCGAACTCCTCTCCGGGCATCTGGGCGGCGCCTTCGACGAGGATCTCTCGCGCACCGTCCTGGTCTGCGTCGAGGCCGCCGACGCCCTCCTCCAACTCGCCTTCCGCACCGACCCGTCGGGCGACCAGGCCATCGTCGCCGAGACCCGCATCCTGATCCGGGCCTACCTGGCAAGCGTCCTGGACTGACCGGGCGGTGCCGGATGCCCGCACCGCGCGGAGGCGTCCCGCCGATGCGCCGCACCGATGCGTCCGCCGACGCCCCCCACCGGCGCGGCCTGGCGGGGTGCCAGTTGCGCCCGAGCCATGAACCCCGCGTTGACCTGGGGTTTTGCTCGTATTGCTCGCATGTCAACATCTTGTTAACGCCGCGAGCCGCGCCCTAACGTCATCCGCACCGCCGAGTCCGGTGGGAGTTCAAGGGTGAGCGATAGGTATCCACATGCTGACAATCCTCGGCTTCGCCATGATTGCGACCTTCCTGGTCCTGATCATGATGAAGAAGATGTCGCCGATCGCGGCGTTGGTCCTGATCCCCGCGCTGTTCTGCGTCGCCGTCGGGCAGGGCGCGAAGCTCGGTGACTACGTCATCGAAGGCGTCGGCAATCTCGCCCCGACCGCCGCGATGCTGATGTTCGCCATCGTCTACTTCGGTGTGATGATCGATGTCGGCCTCTTCGACCCGATCGTGCGGGGCATCCTGCGCTTCTGCAGGGCGGACCCGATGCGGATCGTCGTCGGTACGGCCGTGCTCGCCGCCATCGTCTCCCTCGACGGTGACGGCTCCACCACCTTCATGATCACCGTCTCGGCGATGTATCCGCTCTACAAGCGCCTCAAGATGAGCCTGGTCGTGATGACCGGAGTCGCCGCCACGGCGAACGGCGTCATGAACACCCTTCCCTGGGGCGGCCCCACCGCCCGCGCCGCCACCGCGCTCAAGCTGGACGCGGGCGACATCTTCGTCCCGATGATCCCGGCGCTCGGCATCGGCCTGGTCGCGGTCCTGCTCCTCGCCGTCGTGCTGGGCCGGCGCGAGCGCAAGCGGCTGGGCATGCTCACCCTCGACGAGGTACTGGCCACCGGGACGGCCACGGAGACGGAGACCGTTCTTGTCGGAGCGGGCGGCAGCGGCAGCGACCGTACCCGCAAGAACTCCGGCGGAGCCGGTACCGGCACCGACGGCGACGCGGCACAGAACGCGGGAGCGGGAACGGACGAGGGAGAGGACGGGGACGGGGGCTTCAAGGGGCTGGACCCGGACCGGGCCACCCTGCGTCCCGGGCTCTACTGGTTCAACGTCGGCCTCACCGTCGCCCTGCTCACCGCGATGATCATGGAACTGATGCCGATCCCGGTGCTCTTCCTGCTCGGCGCGGCGCTCGCCCTCACGGTCAACTTCCCCCACATGCCCGACCAGCGGGCCCGGATCGCCGCCCACGCCGACAACGTCCTCAACGTCTCCGGCATGGTCTTCGCGGCCGCGGTCTTCACCGGTGTCCTCTCCGGCACGGGCATGGTCCAGCACATGGCCGACTGGCTCGTCGGCGCGATCCCCGACGGCATGGGCCCGCACATGGCGGTCGTCACCGGCATCCTCAGCATCCCGCTGACGTACTTCATGTCCAACGACGGCTTCTACTTCGGCGTCGTCCCGGTGCTCGCCGAGGCGGGCGCCGCCCACGGTGTCTCCCCGCTGGAGATCGCCCGCGCCTCCCTGGTCGGCCAGCCCCTGCACATGTCCTCCCCGCTGGTTCCGGCCGTCTATGTGCTGGTCGGCATGGCGAAGGTCGAATTCGGCGACCACACCAGGTTCACCGTCAAGTGGGCCGCGCTCACCTCGCTGGTGGTCCTGTGCGCCGGCCTCCTGTTCGGCATCATCTGACAGCCGCTCCCGATGACCACCGTCGTCCAGGCCGCCCCGCCGGAGGCCCGGTCCACCGCGCTCGCCCTCCGGCTGACCGGAAACCGCCTGGGACGGGCCGCCGCCCCCGCGTCCGCCGGTCCGATCGCCGGAGTGGCGGGCACCGCGGCGCCGTTCGTCATGCTCGGCGCCCTGCTGCTCGCGGCGGCGGGGCCGGGCCCATGCGGCGGGCGGTACGTCCGAGCCGGTACCGACCCGGACGTACCGGAGCCCCGGCCCGGCCGGCGCTCCGCCGGCCGCGACCGCACCTGACCTCCACCCCCGGACGGCGGCCGTTGACCTCAAGTCCACTGGAGGTCGTACGTTCCTCCCATGAGCATGGAAACCACGGCGTGGACACAGCTCCACAACGTCATGAACGCGCAAGCGGACCGACGCCCCTTCGACCGGAACACCCTGCGGCGCATCGCCGCCTTCGCCCGCCCGCACCGGCGCCGCGTCGCGCTCTTCCTGATCCTGAGCGTGGCGACGGCGCTGCTGGCGGTCGCCACCCCCGTCCTCGCCGGCCGGGTCGTGAACGCGATCGTGACCGGCAAGGAGTCGGGCACCGTCACCAGGCTGTCCCTCCTCATCGCCGTGATCGCCGTCGCGGAGGCCGCACTCGGCCTGGTCAGCCGCTGGCTCTCGGCCAATCTCGGCGAGGGGCTGATCCTCGATCTGCGTACCGCCGTCTTCGACCATGTGCAGCGCATGCCGGTCGCCTTCTTCACCCGCACCCGCACCGGCGCGCTCGTCAGCCGCCTCAACAACGACGTCATCGGGGCCCAGCGCGCCTTCAGCAACACCCTGTCCGGGGTCGTCAGCAATCTCGTGACGCTGCTGCTCACCCTCGGCGTCATGCTCTCCATCTCCTGGCAGATCACCGTGCTCGCGCTGGTGCTGCTGCCCGTGTTCGTGCTGCCGGCCCGGCGGATGGGCACCCGGATGGCGAGGCTCCAGCGGGAGGCCGCCGCCCACAACGCCGCGATGGGCACCCGGATGACCGAGCGCTTCTCCGCCCCCGGCGCCACCCTGATCAAGCTCTTCGGCCGCCCCGCCGACGAGTCCGCCGAATTCGCCGTCCGGGCCGGCCGGGTGCGCGACATCGGCGTACGCACGGCCATGGCCCAGTCCGCGTTCATCACCGCCCTCACCCTCGTGTCCGCGCTGGCGCTCGCCCTGGTCTACGGGCTCGGCGGGTTCTACGCACTGCGCGGGCAGCTCGACGCGGGCGCGGTCGTGGCCCTCGCCCTCCTGCTGACCCGGCTGTACGCACCGCTCACGGCACTCGCCGGGGCGCGCGTCGAGGTGATGAGTGCGCTCGTCAGCTTCGAACGGGTCTTCGAGGTCCTCGACCTGGAGCCGCTCATCGACCAGAAGCCGGACGCCCGGACGGTCCCGGACGGCCCGGTGTCCGTCGAGTTCGACCAGGTGCGGTTCGGCTACCCGTCCGCCGACAAGGTCTCGCTCGCCTCGCTGGAGGACGTCGCGAGCCTGGACACCCGCGGCGGCGGCGAAGTGCTGCGCGGAGTCTCCTTCCGCGCCGAGCCCGGCCAGACGGTGGCGCTCGTCGGCTCCTCCGGGGCGGGCAAGTCGACCATCGCCCAACTGCTGCCGCGGCTGTACGACACGGACGAGGGCGCGGTGCGCATCGGCGGCATCGACGTACGCGACCTGACCGCCGACACCCTGCGCGACACCCTCGGCATGGTCACCCAGGACGGCCACCTCTTCCACGAGTCGGTGCGCGCCAACCTGCTGCTCGCCCGCCCCGGAGCCGCCGAGGAGGACCTCTGGGACGCGCTGCGCCGCGCCCGCCTGGACGGTCTCGTCGCCTCGCTGCCCGACGGGCTCGACACCGTCGTCGGCGAACGCGGCTACCGGCTCTCAGGCGGCGAACGCCAGCGCCTGACCATCGCCCGGCTGCTCCTGGCCCGCCAGCGCGTCGTCATCCTCGACGAGGCCACCGCACACCTCGACAACACCTCCGAGGCGGCCGTCCAGGAGGCACTCACCGAGGCGCTCGCCGGCCGCACCGCGGTCGTGATCGCCCACCGGCTCTCCACGGTACGCACCGCCGACCTCATCCTGGTCGTGGAGGACGGGCGGATCGTGCAGCGGGGCACGCACGACGAACTCCTCGCGGCGGGCGGCCGTTACGAGGAGTTGTACCGCACCCAGTTCGAGCACCCCGGTGCGCAGCACGGGGAACTCGACCGGCAGCCCCTGGCGTGACGGGCGTCTCTGGCGCCTGAAAACTAACAGCGCTAGTTTGGGTTGCGGACGACCGCGTCCGCGACGGTGACCGGGAGGAACAGCGATGAAGGCCCACGACGGCATGTACATCGACGGGGCCTGGCGGCCCGCCGCGGGACGGGACACGATCGCGGTGGTGAACCCGGTGGACGAACAGGTCATCGCCGAGGTCCCGGCGGGCACCGCCGAGGACGTCGACGCCGCGGTACGGGCCGCCCGCGCGGCCCTCCCCGGCTGGGCGGCCACCGCGCCCGCCGGGCGCGCCTCGCGGATCGCCGCCCTGCGCGATGTGCTCGTCGCCCGCAAGGACGAGATCGCCGGGACCGTCACCGCCGAACTCGGCGCGCCGCTGCCCTTCTCGCAGGCGGTGCACGCGGGTGTGCCGATCCTGGTGGCCGGCTCGTACGCCGAACTCGCCGCCTCGTACTCCTTCGAGGAGAAGGTCGGCAACTCCACCGTGTACGCGGAGCCGGTCGGCGTCGTCGGCGCGATCACCCCGTGGAACTACCCGCTGCACCAGATCGTCGCCAAGGTCGCCCCCGCGCTCGCGGCGGGCTGCACGGTCGTCCTCAAGCCGGCCGAGGACACCCCGCTGACCGCCCAGCTCTTCGCCGAGGCGGTCCATGAAGCGAGTGTCCCCGCAGGTGTGTTCAACCTGGTCACCGGCCTCGGTCCGGTCGCCGGTCAGGCCCTGGCCGAGCACGACGGCGTCGACCTGGTCTCGTTCACCGGCTCCACCGCCGTCGGCAGGCGGATCGGCGCCACGGCCGGCGCGGCCGTCAAGCGCGTCGCCCTCGAACTGGGCGGGAAGTCCGCCAATGTCATCCTGCCGAGCGCGGACCTGGCCAGGGCCGTGGGCGTCGGCGTCGCCAACGTCATGGGCAACTCCGGCCAGACGTGCAGCGCCTGGACCCGGATGCTGGTGCACACCTCGCAGTACGACGAGGCGGTCGCGCTCGCCGCGGAGGCGGCCGCCAAGTACGGCGACCGCATCGGCCCGCTCGTCAACGCCGGGCAGCGCGCGCGGGTGCGCGGCTACATCGAGAAGGGCGTGGCGGAGGGCGCCCGCCTCGTCGCGGGCGGCCCCGAAGCCCCGCGCGAACAGGGCTACTTCGTCAGCCCCACCGTGTTCGCCGATGTCACCCCGGAGATGACCGTCGCCCAGGAGGAGATCTTCGGCCCCGTCGTCTCGCTCATCCGCTACGAGGACGAGGACGACGCCCTGCGCATCGCCAACGGCACCGTCTACGGCCTCGCGGGCGCGGTCTGGGCGGGCGACGAGGCGGAGGCGGTGGCCTTCGCCCGGCGGATGGACACCGGGCAGGTCGACATCAACGGCGGTCGCTTCAACCCGCTCGCCCCGTTCGGCGGCTACAAGCAGTCCGGCGTCGGCCGCGAACTCGGCTCCCACGGGCTCGCGGAGTACCTCCAGACCAAGTCGCTCCAGTTCTGACCGTTGCGCACCGCCCGTTTCCCCGCCCCCGATCGTCAAGGAGCCTGTTCGTGGTCCGCGCCGCCGTACTGCCCGCCGTCGGAGCTCCCCTGGAGATCACCGACATCGAACTCCCGGAGCCCGGCCCCGGCCGGGTGAGGGTCGCCCTCGCCGCCGCCGGCGTCTGCCACTCCGACCTCTCGCTGTCCGACGGCACCATGCGGGTGCCCGTCCCCGCCGTACTCGGCCACGAGGGCGCGGGCACCGTCGTCGCGGTCGGCGAGGGCGTCACCCATGTCGCGCCGGGCGACGGCGTCGTGCTCAACTGGGCACCCTCCTGCGGCAGTTGCCACGCCTGCGCGCTGGGCGAGGTCTGGCTGTGCGCCAATGCGCTGAACGGCGCGGGCGCGGTGCACGCCCGGCGCGCCGACGGCGGCGGCGAGTTGCACCCCGGTCTCAACGTCGCCGCGTTCGCCGAGGAGACGGTGGTCCCGGCGGGCTGCGTCCTGCCCGTTCCGGGCGGCGTCCCGCTCACCGACGCCGCCCTCCTCGGCTGTGCGGTCCTCACCGGATACGGCGCCGTGCACCACTCGGCGCGGCTGCGCGAGGGCGAGACGGTGGCCGTGTTCGGCGCCGGGGGAGTGGGACTGGCCGCGCTCCAGGCCGCCCGTATCGCCGGCGCCTCGCGCATCGTCGCGGTCGACGTCTCCCCGCGGAAGGAGGAGCTGGCCCGCCGGGCGGGCGCCACCGACTACGTGGTCGCCTCGGAGAACACCGCCCGCGAGATCCGGGCCCTCACGGACAAGCAGGGGGTGGACGCCGCCATCGAGTGCGTGGGCCGCGCCGCCACCATCCGCACCGCCTGGGAGTCGACCCGCCGCGGCGGCCGTACCACCGTCGTCGGCATCGGCGGCAAGGACCAGCAGGTCACCTTCAACGCCCTGGAGATCTTCCACTGGGGACGCACCCTCTCCGGCTGCGTCTACGGCAACTCCGATCCCGCGCGGGACCTGCCGGTGCTGGCCGCCCATGTCCGTGAGGGGCGGCTCGACCTCGGCGCCCTGGTGACCGGGCGCATCACCCTCGACGGCATCCCTGCCGCGTTCGAGAACATGATCGCGGGGAAGGGCGGGAGGGCTCTGGTGATCTTCTAGGACGCGTCCGGGAGACCGCCACCCCGGCCAGGCAGAGCAGCCCTCCGGCGACCGTGAGCGGCGCGGGCACCTCGTCCAGCAGCAGCCAGGACATCAGCACCACCAGGGCCGGCACCGCGTACGTGGTGGCGCCCATCCGCCCCGCCGTGGTCCTGGCGAGCGCGTAGGCCCAGGTGGTGAAGGCCAGCGCGGTCGGGAAGAGGCCCAGATAGACCATGTTCAGGGTGGCGGACAGCGGTGCGCCGGCGGCGTCGGAGACCAGCGCACCGCAGAACGGCAGACAGGCGACGGTGCCCACCAGGCAGCCGAAGGTGGTGATCTGAAGCGCGGAACCGTGCCGCAGGGCGGGCTTCTGGCGTACCACCCCGGTCGCGTACGCCACGGCGGCCAGCAGGCACAGCAGCACACCGAGCACCGAAGCGCCGCCGTGCCCCGACATCGAGAGCCCCACCACCGCGGCGCCCGCGAACGACACGGCCATGCCCGCCAGCAGCCTGCGCGGCAGTCCCTCGCCCAGCATCCGGGCGCCGAGCAGCGCGATCAGCAGCGGGCCGATGTTCACCACCATCGCGGCCGTGCCCGCGTCGACCTGTTGCTCACCCCAGTTGAGCACCACCATGTACAGGCCGAACCAGAGCAGTCCGGACCAGATGATCCCCGGCCAGGCGGCCCGCGGGGGCAGTCCCTCGCGCCGCACCACCAGGAGCGTGCCGAGGGCCAGGGAGCCCGCGAGCAGCCGGCCCAGGGCGAGGGCGCCGGGCGAGTAGGCGGCGCCGGCGCTGCGGATGGAGACGAAGGCGGAGGCCCACAGCAGCACGGTGGTGCCGGCCGCGGCGGTGGCCCGCCAGTCGCGGTGCGATGCGGGGGAGGAGGTAGGGGTCGCTGTCATGGCTACGACAGTAGGGCCGTGACCGTTCGGCCCCTACCGAAGGGTCGCGGGCTCGATGCCGAGGTGTTCGTACAGCGCCCGCTCCCCGTCCGGGGTGGTCTTCACCGCGCGCCCGGACCCGATCCGTACGCACCACCCGGCCTCCAGCGCATGGCGGCACAGCGCGGCGCCCGCGACCCCGGCCAGGTGCGGTCTGCGCTCGGTCCAGTCCAGACAGCTCCGTACCAGGGGGCGCCGCGAACCGGTCTCCAGGCCGATGCCCAGCTCGCCGAACCAGTTCAGGCCCGTGTCGGTGAGCGCGAAGCCGGTGTCCTGCTCCAGCAGCCCCCGTACGGTCATCGCGTCGGTGATCGCGATGCCGATCCGCCCCGCGAGATGGTCGTAGCAGGTGCGGCCGCGGGCCATCGCGCTGCCCGCGTTCACCGCGCTCAGGGTGCGCGGCCGCCCGGGTGCGGAGCCGGGGACGACGTGGGCCGCCAGGTCCTCGACCAGGTGCGCGATGCGTTCGTCGGCCAGCCGCAGATAGCGGTGGCGGCCCTGCCGTTCCTCGGCCAGCAGCCCGCCCGCGACGAGTTTGCCGAGGTGCTCGCTGGCGGTCGACGGCGCCACGGAGGCGTACCGGGCCAGTTCCCCGGCGGTCCAGGCGCGGCCGTCGAGCAGCGCCAGGCAGAAGGCGGCGCGGGTCTCGTCGGCGAGGAGCGCGGCCAGGGCGGCGAGCCGGGGCGCGGCCGGGTCGGGGTGTGCCATGCGTGCCATGGGAACCAGGATGCGTCAGGAACGCTTCGGTGCCGGCCGAACCGTTCCGCCCGGCGACAGCAGCTCGTACTGGAGCGAGAGGCCGTCGATCAGGGCCCGCAGCCCGGTCTCGAAGGCCCCCTCGTCGACCTGCTGGCGCCGCTCTGCCAGCAGATGGGCCTGGCCCAGGTGCGGGTAGTCGGCGGGGTCGTACGCCGTCTCGTCGTCGACGAAGCCGCGGGCGAAGGAGCCCAGTGCCGAACCGGTGATGAAGTAGCGCATCAGGGCCCCGATGTACGTCGCCTGGGCGGGCGGCCAGCCGGCCCGGACCATCGCGCCGAACACCGCGTCGGCGACCCGGAGACCGGCCGGCCGGCGGCCCGGGCCCTGGGCGAGCACCGGGACGATGTGCGGGTGCTCGGTGAGCGCCGCACGATAGGAGACGGCCCAGTCGTGCAGGGCGGCGCGCCAGTCGCGGGTGTCCGACTCGTCGAACATCGACAGATCGACCTGCGCGGACACGGCGTCCGCGACCGCGTCCAGGATCTCGTCCTTGTTGCGGAAGTGGTTGTAGAGCGAGGGCCCGCTGACCCCGAGTCCGGCCGCGAGCCGACGGGTGGACACGGCGTCGAGCCCCTCGGAGTCCACGAGTGCGCTCGCCGCCTCGACGATGCGGTCTCTGCTGAGGAGGGGCTTGCGCGGTCGGGCCATGCGGCACATAGTAGGGCCTGCGAACAAGAAACTAGCAGTGCTAATTAAAAGTGGAGGGGCGAAGGATGAACCTGGAGCTCAGCGAGGAGCAGGAAGCCGTCCGGCGGCTCGCCGAGGACTTCGTCGCCCGCGAGGTCGCCCCGCACGCCGTGGAGTGGGACCGGGCCGAGAACGTCGACAGGTCGATCGTGAAGAAGCTGGGCTCCGTCGGCTTCCTCGGGCTGACCGTCCCCGAGGAGTACGGCGGCTCGGGCGGCGACCACCTCGCGTACTGCCTGGTCACCGAGGAGCTCGGGCGTGGTGATTCCTCGGTCCGCGGCATCGTCTCCGTCTCCCTCGGCCTCGTGGCCAAGACCATCGCCGCATGGGGCGACGAGGAGCAGAAGCGGCACTGGCTGCCGGGGCTCACGGCGGGCGAGGCGATCGGCTGCTTCGGCCTCACCGAGCCCGGCACCGGCTCGGACGCCGGGAACCTGACGACGAGGGCCGTCCGGGACGGTGGCGGATACGTCATCAACGGCAGCAAGATGTTCATCACCAACGGCACCTGGGCCGATGTGGTGCTGCTCTTCGCCCGCACCGGCGGCACCCCCGGCCACAAGGGCATATCCGCCTTCCTGGTCCCCACCGACACCCCCGGCCTCGGCCGCCGCGCCATCCACGGCAAGCTCGGACTGCGCGGCCAGGCCACCGCCGAGCTGGTCCTGGAGGACGTCCGGGTGCCCGCGTCGGCGCTCCTGGGCCCGGAGGGCAAGGGCTTCTCCATCGCCATGTCCGCGCTGGCCAAGGGGCGGATGTCGGTAGCGGCCGGCTGTGTCGGCATCGCCCAGGCCGCCCTCGACGCCGCCGTGGGCCACGCGGGCGAACGCGAGCAGTTCGGCAAGTCCATCGCGGGCCACCAGCTCGTCCAGGAGCTGATCAGCGACATCTCCGTGGATGTCGACGCCGCCCGGCTGCTGACCTGGCGGGTGGCGGACCTCATCGACCGGGGCGAGGACTTCGCCACCGCGGCCTCCAAGGCCAAGCTCTTCGCCTCCGAGGCGGCCGTCCGCGCCGCCAACAACGCGCTCCAGGTCTTCGGCGGCTACGGCTACATCGACGAGTACCCGGTCGGCAAGCTGCTGCGCGACGCTCGCGTGATGACGCTGTACGAGGGCACCAGCCAGATCCAGAAGCTGATCATCGGCCGCGCGCTGACGGGGGTCTCCGCCTTCTGACCCGCGCCGCCGCTCGAACGGGCGTCTGAGTACCGGCTGAGTACGGGAGCGGATGTGGCGCACGCCACGTCGTCCGATGCTGGGTGCCATGAGTGAGACAGCACCGGTCAAGCAGCAGAGCACCGCGGCCTTCTACGGCCAGGCCGTCGCCTCCTTCGGGGTGGCGATCGGCGCCGTGGCTCTCGGTATCTACTTCCTCGACGCCGACGCCTGGGTCCGCGGATTCCTCGCGATCGGCGTCCTCTATCTCGTCACCTCCTGCTTCACCCTGGCCAAGGTCATCCGTGACCGCCAGGAGGCGGGGCAGATCGTCAGCCGGGTCGACCAGGCCCGGCTGGAGAAGATCCTCGCCGAGCACGATCCCTTCCAGAAGCTCTGACAGTCCCGCCGGACGGGCCCTAAGCGCTTGCTCAGGTTCGGGGTATGGTGTTCGTCCTGCTGACGAGAGGGGCGAGTGACGATGAGCACGGCGGAGGAGACCGACGGCGACAGCGCGCCGTGGGCCGAGGTGACGCCCGAGGCGGCCCGGCGGCTGCTCGTCGCCGCCGTCGACGCCTTCGCCGAGCGCGGGTACCACGCCACCACCACCCGCGACATCGCGGGCCGGGCGGGGATGAGTCCCGCCGCGCTCTACATCCACTACAAGACGAAGGAAGAGCTGCTCCACCGGATCAGCAGGATCGGCCACGACCGCGCCCTGTTCGTCCTGGAGGCCGCCGCCGACGGCGGGGGCACGGCGGCCGAGCGGCTGGCCGAGGCCGTACGGTCCTTCGTCCGCTGGCACGCCGAACGGCACACCACCGCCCGCGTGGTCCAGTACGAGCTCGACGCCCTCGGCGAGGAGCACCGCGCCGAGATCGTCGAGCTGCGCCGCCGGAGCGACGCGGTGGTGCGCCGGATCATCGGTGAGGGCGTGCGGGCGGGGGAGTTCGACGTCCCCGACGTCCCCGGCACCACGCTCGCGGTGCTCTCGCTCTGCATCGACGTGGCGCGCTGGTTCAATGCGCAGGGCAGCCGGACGCCGGACGAGGTCGGCGATCTCTACGCCGGCCTCGTGCTGCGCATGGTCGCCGCCGAGCGGTAGGGGCGGCGGGCCGCGTCGTCAGAAGTAGTAGCGGGACACCGACTCGGCCACGCACACCGGCTTGTCGCCGCCCTCGCGCTCGACCGTGACGACGGCGGTGACCTGCACCCCGCCCCCGGCCTCCTCGACGCTCCTCAGGACGGCCGAGGCGCGCAGCCGTGAGCCCACGGGCACCGTGGACGGGAAACGGACCTTGTTCGTCCCGTAGTTGATGCCCATCTTCATGCCCTCGACCCGCATGATCTGCGGTACGAGCGCAGGCAGCAGCGAGAGCGTGAGATAGCCGTGGGCGATGGTCCTGCCGAACGGCCCGGCTGCGGCCCGCTCCGGGTCCACATGGATCCACTGGTGGTCGCCGGTGGCCTCGGCGAAGAGGTCGATCCTCTTCTGGTCGACCTCCAGCCAGTCGCTGTGCCCCAGCTGCTCGCCCACCCCGTCGCTCAGTTCCTGCGCGGACGTGAAGATCCTCGGCTCTGCCATGTCCCTGGTCCCTGCCCTTCCCGCTCCGGTCCATCCTCCGTGGCGCTGTCTAAGCGCTTGCTCAGCATGGTTGGCGGGTGCGTTCCTGTCAACGACGGACCGGCCGGAGGGCGGGCCAGTAGGGTTGGAGGGGTGCCCCAGATCCCACAGACACTCCATGAACTCACGGTCGGACAGCTCTCCGCGCGCAGCGGCGCCGCTGTGTCCGCCCTGCACTTCTACGAGGCCAAGGGCCTGATCAGCAGCCGTCGCACCAGTGGCAACCAGCGCCGCTACAGCAGGGACGCGCTGCGCAGGGTCGCGTTCGTCCGTGCGGCACAACGGGTCGGCATCCCGCTCGCCACCATCCGGGACGCCCTCGCCGAACTTCCCGAGGAGCGCACCCCCAACCGTGAGGACTGGGCACGGCTCTCCGCGGCCTGGCGCTCCGAACTGGACGACCGCATCGAGCGGTTGGCACGGCTGCGGGACCATCTCACCGACTGCATCGGCTGCGGCTGCCTGTCGCTGGAGAACTGTGTGCTCTCCAACCCGAACGACGTCACCGGACGGCGGATCAGCGGTTCGCGCCTGATGCCGGAGTGCCCGCCGGCGGAGCGCGCGTAGCGCCGGACGGCGCGCGTCCGGGCCGGGTCCTCCCGTCGCGCGTCACGCCACCGATGCCAGATCCCGCCGCGGTGCGCTCCGGGCCTTCGCCAGTGCCCGCGGGGTGAGCACCGGCTGCGGCACCACGATCCCGCACCCCGTGCAGACCGGCCCCGCCCACGGGGCGCACCGCAGATCCTGCCGCCAGTGGATCCCGGTGCCCGCGCACACCGGGCAGACCGTGCCGGGCTCCGACTCCAGTGCCGTGATCAGCCGGCTCAGCACCTCGGCGAGCGGCGCCGACGGATGCACCGCCGGGTCCTCGCAACGGGCGACCCCGTGGCCGCCCCAGGTGCGCCGGTGCCAGTCGTCGAACGCGCCGGGCCGGCGCAGCCCGTCGTGCTTCTCCCGCCTGCGGCGCTCGGCGAACCCCGCCTCGTAACCGAGCCAGACCGCTCGCGCCGCCTCCAGTTCGTCCAGCGCGCGGATCAGCCGCGCCGGATCGGGGGACCGATCCTCGGGCCCGATTTCGTGCCGGGTGCACAGATGGTCCCAGGTCGCCCGATGTCCGTAAGGGGCGAACCTCTCCAGGCACTTGCGCAGCGAATACCGCCGCAGTGCCAGGTCGCTCCGCGGATCGCGCACCTGTCTCGCAAGACTCCGGAATCCCGCCACCGCACCGTCACCTCCGTCGCTCGTACTTCGGCGTCAAGGGATGGACGTACGGCTGCCCCGTTCGGATCCCGCGAAGACTGATGTTGTCCGGAATTCGGCGCGCCCCGCCGGTGCGGCGCCGCCGCGGGCGACGCGATGTGACGATTCGGAAAAGGTGACGGTTGCTCACCTTACCGACGGGTCGTACCGCCAGTAACCTCCGGCGCATCGGCCTCTCGGAGGAGCACGCATGCCCCCACGCACCGTCAAGTTCAGAGCCGCCACCGTCGCGGCGGTTCTCGCACTCGGCACCACCCTGCTCGCGGCCTCGCCGCAGGCCGGCGCCGCGGAACCCGGCCCCGTCACCGACTACTGCCAGGGGCAGTGCGACGACATCCTGCCGCCCGGCGAGAACGGCAACGCCACCCTCGTCGACATCCTCGGCAACAAGGCGTTCGGTACGCACCCCAAGCACAGCGACGACCAACTCGACCGCTACAACGGCCTGGTGGCCGGACACACCGGTCTCACCGACCAGAAGCTGACCGACTTCTTCAACGACGCCTCCTTCGGTGTGCCCGAGGACCAGGTCGAGTCCGTCACCTCGCCGCGCGACGACGTCACCATCACCCGTGACAAGGCCTCCGGTGTCCCGCACATCAAGGGCACCACCCGCTACGGGACCGAGTTCGGCGCCGGATTCGCCGCCGGGCAGGACCGGCTCTGGCTGATGGACCTCTTCCGGCACATCGGACGGGGCGAACTGACCTCGTTCGCCGGCGGCGCCCTCGCCAACCAGGGCCTGGAACAGCAGTTCTGGCCGCAGGCCCCGTACACCGAGGCCGATCTCGAAGCCCAGGTCGAGTACATCAGGACCCACGAGGGTGCCCGCGGCGAGCAGGCCATGGCGGACGCCCAGGCATACGTCGACGGCATCAACGCCTACCGGGAGAAGTCGAAGAACGGACGCTACTTCCCGGGCGAGTACGTCCTCACCGGCAAGATCGACTCCATCACCAACGTCGGTGAGATCCAGCCGTTCAAGCTGACCGACCTGATCTCCGTAGCCTCGGTCGTCGGCGGCCAGTTCGGCGGCGGCGGTGGCGGCGAGGTGCAGGCGGCGCTCTCGCTGCTGGCCGCCCAGCAGAAGTACGGCGTGGCCGAGGGCACCAAGGTCTGGGAGTCGTTCCGCCAGCGCGAGGACCCCGAGGCCGTGCTGACGATCCACGACGGCACCGCGTTCCCGTACGCCGGCAAGCCCGACAAGGCCCGCGGCACCGCGCTGCCGGACGCCGGCTCCGTCACCGCCGAACCCCTCATATACGACCGCACCGGCTCCGCGGGCACCGACAAGAAGGCCCCGGTCAAGGCCCCGGCCCCGCTCAAGAAGGCCCAGGGCATCTACGACGACGGCGTCATCCCGGAGGGATCGCTGCCCGGCTCCGGTTCCGGCGCCCAGAAGCGCGGCATGTCCAACGCCCTGCTGGTCTCCGGGAAGAACACCGCGAGCGGGAACCCCGTCGCCGTGTTCGGCCCGCAGACCGGCTACTTCGCCCCTCAGCTGATGATGCTCCAGGAACTCCAGGGACCGGGCATCAGCGCACGTGGTGTCTCCTTCGCCGGCGTCGGCATGTACGTCCAGATGGGCCGGGGCCAGGACTACGCCTGGAGCGCCACCTCGGCCGGCCAGGACATCACCGACACATACGCCGTCGACCTGTGCGAGCCCGACGGCTCCACGCCCACCAAGGACTCCACGCACTACCTCTACCGCGGCACCTGCACCGCCATGGAGACGCTGGAGCGCACCAACTCCTGGAAGCCGACCGTCGCCGACTCCACGGCGAAGGGCTCCTACCGGATGCAGGTCCGGCGCACGAACTACGGCATCGTCACCCACCGCGCCACCGTGGGCGGCAAGCCCGTCGCGTACACCTCGCTGCGCAGCACCTACCGGCACGAGGCCGACTCGATCATCGGCTTCCAGATGTTCAACGATCCGTCGTACGTCACGGACGCCGCCTCCTTCCAGCGGGCGGCGAGCAATATCGACTACGCCTTCAACTGGTTCTACGCCGACTCCCGCACCGCCGCGTACTACAACAGCGGCATGAACCCGGTGCGCGCGACGGGCGTCGACCCGGCGCTGCCGGTGCGGGCCGAGCGGGCCTACGAGTGGCAGGGGTACGACCCGGCCGCCAACACCGCCGCGTACACCGCGTTCGCCGAACACCCGCACTCCAGCGGGCAGGACTACTACGTCTCCTGGAACAACAAGCAGGCCAAGGGGTACGCCGCCGCGGGCTTCGGCCTGAGCGCCGTGCACCGGGGCGACCTGCTGGACGACCGGGTGGCGAAGCTGGTCGAGGAGGGAGGGGTGACCCGCGCGTCCCTCACCCGGGCCATGGCCGAGGCCGCGGTCACCGATCTGCGCGGCGAGCAGCTGCTGCCCGAACTGCTGAAGGTGATCCGCTCCGAGCCGGTGACCGATCCCGAACTCAACAGTGCTGTGCAGCAGTTGGAGTCCTGGCGGGCGGCGGGCTCGCAGCGCCGGGAGAGCAGCCCCGGTTCGCACGCCTACAGCCACGCCGACGCGGTGCGGATCATGGACGCGTGGTGGCCGGAACTGGTCGAGGCCGAGTTCGAGCCGGGGCTCGGCGGGGACCTGTACGCGGCGCTGACCGCCAACCTCGCCACGGACGAGTCCCCGGCGGCGAGCCACGGACCCAGCGGGGCGCACAGCGGATCCGCGTTCCAGTACGGCTGGTGGGGCTTCGTGGACAAGGACCTGCGCCAGGTCCTGGGGCAGCCGGTGAAGGGGCCGCTGGCCAGGACGTACTGCGGCGGCGGCGATCCGGGCAGCTGCCGTGACGCGCTCCTCGCGTCCCTGAAGCAGGCCGTGGCCCGGCCGGCGACGGAGGTCTATCCGGGCGACGACAACTGCAAGGCGGGCGAGCAGTGGTGCACCGACTCGATCGTCCACCGGCCGCTCGGCGGGATCGGCCAGAAGGCCATCCACTGGCAGAACCGCCCGACGTACCAGCAGGTGGTGGAGTTCCCCGCCCACCGGTAGGGGGTTGAACGACCGTGCCGGGCGGGTCCGGACTCCTCGGACCCGCCCGGCGCCGTCTCACCGGTACTGGAGATACCGCTTCCGCAGGGCACGGAACGCGGCGAGATCCTCCGACCAGGCCCCCACCACCTCGTCCGTGTCCGCCCCCGCGTCGATCATGGTGCGGACCCGGGTGTTGCCGGTGAGCTTGTCGATCCAGTTGTCCGAGCGCCACTCGAACCCGCTCCAGGTCCGCTTCGCCGTCACCAGCAGCGCGATGCCCGTGCGTACCGGATCGAAGGCCTCGCGGTCGTGGACGTGCAGCTGCACGCCGCCGACCGTCCTGCCCTGGAACTTGGAGAACGTCGGCGCGAAGTACGCCTCGCGGAACGCCACCCCGGGCAGGTCGAGCGCGTTCGCCGCCGCCGCCCAGCGGTGGTCGATGCCCTCCGCGCCGAGCAGTTCGAACGGCCGGGTCGTGCCGCGTCCCTCGGAGAGGTTCGTGCCCTCGAACAGGCAGGTCCCCGAGTAGACGAGCGCGGTGTCGGGCGTCGGCATGTTGGGGCTCGGCGGCACCCACGGCAGCCCGGTCGCGTCGAAGAAGTCCGAGCGCTTCCAGCCGGACATCTTCACGATGCGCAGGTCCACCGGCCGGTCGGCCAGGAACCGGGCGTTGAAGAGCAGCGCCAGTTCGGTGACCGTCATGCCGTGCGCCTGCGCGATCTCCCGGCGGCCCACGAACGTGCCGAACGCCGGGTCGAGGACCGGGCCGAGCGCCGCCCGCCCGGTCACCGGGTTCGGCCGGTCCAGGACGACGAACCGCTTCCCCGCGAGCGCCGCCGCCTCCATGCAGTCGTACAGCGTCCAGATGTACGTGTAGAAGCGGGCTCCGGCGTCCTGGATGTCGAAGACGACCGTGTCCACGCCGGACGCCGTGAAGACATCGGCGAGCGGCTGACCGCTCTTCAAGTACGTGTCGTAGACCGGCAGTCCGGTCGCCGGGTCGTCGTACCGCCCCTCCGAACCGCCCGCCTGCGCGGTGCCCCGGAAGCCGTGTTCCGGCCCGAAGACGGCGATCAGGTCCACCCGCTCGTCCGGGTGCATCACATCGACGATGTGGCGCACGTCGGAGGTGATCCCGGTCGGGTTGGTGACCACCCCGACCTTCTGGCCCTTCAGCAGCGCGTAGCCGTCCGCCGCCAGCCGGTCGAAACCGGTGCGGACCCGGCCGTGCCCCTTGCCCGCGGCGGGGGCGGCGCTCGCGGCCCCGGTCCCGGCGGCCGTCGCCGCGAGGGCCCCCACCGCACCGCCGGCGGCCAGCAAACCACGTCTGGTCAGGCTCATTCGGCTACCTCCATGATCGCGACGACTGTCATGGTCACGCACGCTAGCGCGCGATCAGGCCATACGGAATGAGCCGGACGGGACGGGTGTGACAGGAGTGCCTCCCGGGCTGCGGCCACCCCTTCCGCTCCGGCATACCGACTGGTTAGTCTGCCGGTGCAGTCGGCTGAGAGAGGCGGGATTCGATGAGTGCGGTGCAGGGCGCGGGCGTGGTGGTCACAGGGGCCGGAGGCGGCATCGGCGCCGCACTGGCCCGCCGGTTCGCCGCGGAGGGCGCGCGGGTCGTGGTCAACGACCTCGACGAGGCGAGGATCAAGACGCTGGCCGAGGAGATCGGCGGCATCGCCGTCGCCGGTGACGCCTCACGGACCGTGGACGCCGCCAGGGACGCGCTCGACGGCACCGTCGACATCTACTGCGCCAACGCCGGCCTCGCCTCGCCCGGCGACGTCTTCGCGGACGAGGAGGTCTGGGCCGCGGCCTGGGACGTCAACGTGATGGCCCACGTCCGCGCGGCCAGGGCGCTGCTGCCCGGCTGGCTGGAGCGCGGCAGCGGACGCTTCGTCTCGACCGCCTCCGCCGCCGGACTGCTGACGATGATCGGCGCCGCGCCGTACAGCGTCACCAAGCACGGTGTCGTCGCCTTCGCCGAATGGCTCTCGCTCACCTACCGCCACCGCGGCATCAAGGTCCACGCGATCTGCCCGCAGGGCGTGCGCACGGACATGCTCACCGCCGCCGGATCGGCCGGGGAGCTCGTCCTCGCCCCCAGCGCCATCGAGCCCGGGGCGGTCGCCGACGCGCTCCTCGACGCCATGGCCGAGGACCGCTTCCTCGTCCTGCCGCACCCCGAGGTCGCCGGGTACTACGGGGCCCGCGCCAAGGACACCGACCACTGGCTCGGCAGCATGAACCACCTCCAGCAGAAGTGGGAGGAGACCGGCGCATGACCGAGTCGATCTACGCGGCCAAGCCGTGGGTCTCCCTGCTCAGCGAGGCCCAGCGGGCCCCCGTCAGCCCCGCCGCCACCCTCGTCCACGCCTTCCGGGACTCCGCCGCCCGCAGCCCCGGACACCCCGCGCTCGCCTACTTCGACGGACGGCTGAGCTACCGCGAGACCGACGCGCTCTCCGACTCGGTGGCCGGCCATCTCGCCGCCGAGGGCCTGGAGCGCGGCGACCGCGTCGCGATCATGCTGCAGAACACCCCGCAGTTCGTGATCGCGCTGCTCGGCGCCTGGAAGGCCGGCGCCACGGTCGTCCCGCTCAACCCGATGTACAGGTCCGGCGAGGTCGGCCATGTGCTGAAGGACGCCGAGGTCACGGCGCTGATCTGCTCGGACCGGGCCTGGGAGGACTGTCTGCGGGACACCGCGGCCGGCGCCCCGACGGTACGGATCGCCCTCACCACCAGTGAGCTCGACCTCCAGACGCAGAACGACGAACGGGTGCTCGGCTTCGAGCGGCTGCCCGTGCCCGCGGACGCCGAGGACCTGGTCGCCGTCGCCCGGCGGGGCATCGGGGCCCCCGAGGGGCGCGAACCCGCCTCCGCCGACGTGGCGCTGATCAGCTACACCTCCGGGACCAGCGGCACCCCCAAGGGCGCCATGAACTCCCACGGCAACATCATGGTCAACGCCGAGCGCCAGCGGGCCGGGCACCCCGTCGACGCGGGCTCCGCCTACTTCGCGCTCGCCCCGCTCTTCCACATCACCGGCATGGTGTGCCAGCTGGCCGCCTGCCTCACCAACGCGGGCACCCTCGTCCTCGCGTACCGCTTCCACCCCGGCGTCGTCCTCGAAGCCTTCGCCGAACACCGCCCCGCCTACACCGTGGGCCCGTCCACCGCCTTCATGGCCCTGGCCGCCCACCCCGACGCCACCCCCGGCCACTTCGCCTCCTTCCGGGTCATCTCCTCGGGCGGGGCACCGCTGCCGCCCGCACTGGTCGAGAAGTTCCGGGCGGGCTTCGGCCCGTACCTCCACAACGGCTACGGCCTCACCGAGTGCACCGCCCCCTGCGCCTCCGTGCCCCCGGAGCGCGAGGCCCCCGTCGACCCGGTCTCCGGGACCCTGTCCGTCGGCCTCCCCGGCCCCGACACGGTGGTCCGGATCCTCGACGAGAACGGTGAGGAGGTGCCCTTCGGGGAGCGGGGCGAGATCGCGGTCCGGGGCCCGCAGGTGGTCTCCGGCTACTGGCGGCTGCCCGAGGCCACCGCCGCCGCCTTCCCGGAGGGCGAGCTGCGCACCGGCGACATCGGCTTCATGGACAGCGCGGGCTGGCTGTATGTCGTCGACCGCAAGAAGGACATGATCAACGCCTCCGGCTTCAAGGTCTGGCCGCGTGAGGTGGAGGACGTCCTCTACACCCACCCGGCGGTCCGGGAGGCGGCCGTCGTCGGCGTCCCCGACGCCTACCGGGGCGAGACCGTCCGCGCCTATGTGAGTCTGCGGCCCGGCGCCTCGGTCGAACCCGGGGAGCTCGGCGCGTACTGCAAGGAGCGGCTCGCCGCGTACAAGTACCCGCGCGAGGTCGAGATCCTGAGCGAACTCCCGAAGACGGCGAGTGGGAAGATCCTCAGGCGGGAACTGCGTTCCCCCCGGTAGACCGAATTCACGCGGAAGGAAGGTGGCGGCAATGGCCAAGGCGACGGACGGGGACACGGCTCCCGTCCCTCAGCGGCTGCTGGCCGCCGCCACCCGGCTCTTCGCCGAGCAGGGCTACGACCGCACCTCGGTCCAGGAGATCGTCGAGGCGGCCGGCGTCACCAAGGGCGCGCTCTACCACTACTTCGGCTCCAAGGAGGACCTCCTCCAGGAGGTCTACGCCCGTGTGCTCCGCCTCCAGCAGGAGCGCCTCGACGCCTTCGCCGACGCCGACGCCCCCGTGGAGCAGCGGCTGCGCGACGCCGCGGCCGATGTGGTCGTCACGACCATCGAGAACCTCGACGACGCCTCGATCTTCTTCCGGTCCATGCACCATCTGAGCCCGGAGAAGAACAAGCAGGTCCGGGTGGAGCGGCGGCGCTACCACGAGCGCTTCCGGGCCCTGGTGGAGGAGGGACAGCGCAGCGGCGTGTTCTCCACGGCCACCCCGGCCGACCTGATCGTCGACTACCACTTCGGTTCGGTCCACCACCTCTCCACCTGGTACCGCCCCGACGGCCCGCTCAGCCAGCAGGAGGTCGCCGACCACCTGGCCGACCTGCTGCTGCGGGCGCTGCGCCCGTAGGGCCTGTCAGCCGGCCGAGGAGCGCTTCCGCCGCCGGGTTGCCGGGGCGGGGTGCCCGCCCGGCGAGGACCACGGTCCGGCCGGGCTCCGGCTGGCGGATGCTCACGCACGGCAGCCCCGCGTCCTCGCCGATCCGCCGCGGCACGATCGCCACGCCGATCCCGGCCCGTACCAGATCGACGAGCAGCCGGATCTGGGTGACGTCGCAGGTGATCCGGCGCTCCAGCCCGCAGTGCGCGGCCAGTCTCCGCACCGCGGTCTCCAGCCCGGTGCCCGCCCGGAAGTCCACGAACGGCTCGTCGGCGAGATCCTTGATCAGGGTGCGCCCGGCGGTCGCCAGCCGATGGCCCGGCGCGGTGATCAGCACCAGGTCCTCGTGCCAGGTCGCGAACCCGGCGATGCCCTCGGGAAGTTCGGCGGCGTCCGGCGCGAGATAGGCGAGGTCCAGCTCACCGGCCCGCAGCCCCGTGACCAGCTCGGGCGTCGTCGCCTCCCGCAGCGAGATCTGCACCCCCGGCCACAGCCGGTGGTACGAGGCCAGCTCGGCCGCCAGATCCACGCAGGTCAGCGTCTGGATCGTGCCGACCCTGACCCGGCCGGTCACCAGCCCCGCCACGGCCGCCACCGCGTCCCGCGCCGCCTCCGTCCCGGCGAGCACCGACCGCGCCTCGGGCAGCAGTGCCCGGCCCGCCTCGGTGAGGATCACCCGCCGGCCGGTCCGGTCGAACAGCTCGGCCCCCAGCTCCCGTTCGAGGTTGCGCACGGAGGTGCTCAGCGCGGACTGCACGATCAGCTCGGCACGGGCGGCGGCGGTGAAACCGCCGTGCGTGACCACCGCCATGAAGTGGCGGAGTTGGCGTAGCTCCATCCATCCACGTTATCGATCGCAGCCAGCTGAACCATCTGTTGGACCGATCACGGACGCGGGCCGAAGCTGGAGGTATGACTCACATCCAGCCGTCCACGCGCGTCCCCGCACTCTGGGCCGCGGCGTACGGCCCCCACCACGCGCGGGCCGTGCGCCTCGCCGCCCGGTGCCTGCTGCGGGTGAGGGCCTTCGTCCGCGAACTGGCCCTGGCGGACCACGTGGGTTCCGGCGGCTACTGATACCGGCGGGAGCACGGGCCCGAAACCCGTTGGTGGGGCCGGAGAGCGCCCGGCTAGCATCCGACGATGCAGACGCCGGCCGATGAACGGTTCCACACCCTGGGGCGACTGATCGGGCACGAGGACCCCGGGCAGCGTCATCTCGGGCTGGTCCTGCTCACCGAGCGTGTCACCGAGCACCCCCCGTCCGACGACCGGGAGACGGACCGGCTCGCCGGGCTGCTGCCCGCATCGCTGACCGGACGTCCGGAGGCCGATCTCCTCCTGGCCGGGCTCTACGAACGCCTCGGCCACCGCCTCGGGGGCCGCCCCCGGCCGCCGTGGCGCACGACCGGGGAACTGCCGGCTCGGGTGAGGATCGCCTGGCTGCGCGCCGATGTGCTCCACGATCCCGGGGTGCTCCGCGACGAGGTCCCGGGCGAACTCCTCTACCAGGCCGTACGGGGTGCGGGCATCACCGGTACGCACCGGCCGGCGCGGCTCGTGGACGAGCTGGCGGGCAGCGGCGATCCGGTGCTCCAGGCCGAGGCGCTGCGGCTGGCCAGGGAGGGACTGCGCGCCGGGCTGCTGGCCCCGGCACTGGTCCGGGAGGACCTGATCGCCCTGCTGGGCGCCGGCAGCGCCCCGGTCGTCGCCGGTGCGCTGGGCGAGCTCGCCGAACCGTGGGCGGCGACTGATCCGCTGCCGCCCGGAATCCTCGCCCCGTTCCTCTCGGCCGATCCGGTACGGGAACACGCCGGCCAGCCGGAGCGGGCGCCGGTACGGGAGTGGCCCGCGGTGGCCGGTGCCGCCCTCCGGGCCGCCGCGCGCCACGGTCACCGGGACCTGCTGCGCCGGGCCGTCGCGGAACCCGGCCTTCCGCCGGGCGTCCGCCGAAGCGCGATGGAACTCCTGGGCGATCTGGCGGACCGCGAGGACATCGGCGAGCTGACGGCCGCGGCCGCACGCGATCCGCTGCTGCTCGGCGGGCCTGCCGTGACCTGTCTGCGCGGACTCCACCGGCGCGGTCACTTCCCGGACGGGCCGGACGTCCCCGCCGTCATCGGCCTCGCCCTGTCCGACCACTCCGTTCCGGCCCGCGATGTCGCGACGATCCTCTTCACCGCCCGGAAGGAGGCGCTCCGCGTACTGACGGACGCACCGGCCGACGACCCGGGCTGGCCGCGACGGCTCGCCCTGCTGGTCGCCCTGGCCGGACAGGGCGCCGGTGACCTCCCGATCGGGGACGCCATCGCGTACGTCCTTCCCGCCGCCCCCGCACCCGGGCCGTTCCTCGACGCTCTCCGCGAGCTGCGCCACGAGGGTGCCGAGGAGGCCGTGATCGCCCTGCTGCCCTCGGCACCGGGCGCGGCCCTGGACACGCTGGAGGCGATCGGCGGGGACCGGACGGTACTGGCCCTGCGCCAGGGGCTGGGCCTCACCGGCGACGAGGGAACAGCACCCCACCTGCGCGCCGTACGCGGCCGCGCCCTCGAACTGCTGTGGCTGCTGAACCGCGATCCGGCGCTCCGCCACGAACTCCTCGCACGGCTGGACCCCGTCGACCTGCCGCCGCGCATCGCGGCCGGTCTCGGCGGCCCGGACGAGCGGGAGCTGGTCCTGCTCCGCTCCCACCTGGACCCGGACGAGCCGGTGGCGGCGCTGTGCCGGCTGGCGGCCCACGGCAACGCCGGCACCCTCCCGGTCATCGCCGACCTGCTGCTGCGCATCGTGGCCGGGCAGGCCGCGGCGGGTGAGCCGGGCGCGGCCACCAGGACGGGGGAGCACGGACGGCCCGCCGGTGAGCCGGTGGTGCCGCAGGAAGTCCTGGACGCGGCGAACGCCCTGGGCCGCAGACTCCACGAACGGGGCGCGATCCGGCCGGTCTGCCTGCTCGGCACCGCGGACGCGCGGGAGGCGGGGCACGCACTCGTCGCGACGACGGCACTGGACCTGCTGGAGAGACCCGGACTGTCCGACGGCGAGCAGGCGATCCTGCTCGAACTGCTGCTCCGGACCCCCTGGACGGGCACCCGCGCGCGGGTGCACCGGCTGCTGCGCCACCGCGACCGGCACGTACGCAAGCACGTCATCGCCCTGCTCGCCCGCGACGCCACCGGCGAGGACGCCCAGGCGCTGTCGGCGACGCTGATCGCGCTGACCACCGCGCCGGACATCCAGACCGTCCGGCAGGCGCTGCTCGCACTGGGCCACGCCCGCGCCCACTGGGCGAGCGCCGCGATCGCCGCCTGCCTCGACCATCCGAACATGAACATCCGCAAGACGGCGGCCGAGGTGCTGGTCCGCGCGGGCACACCGGCGGCGCTCCCGAAGCTCCTCCTCCGACTCGCACACGACGGCAACCCCGGTCTGCGCGACAGCCTCGTCGAAGCACTGCACGCGGTCCTCGGCGACGCCTACGCGGCCACCCTCCTCGCCGCCGCCGAGCACAGCCCGGACGAGGGCACCCGTGAGCTGCTGCTGGCGGGCCTCCACGGCACCCTCACCGCACGCTCGGTCCTCGCACTGGACGACCAGGCCTCACCGGTGGCGGCCCCGCTGCTCGCCCTGGTGGCGTCCGGCCGGGTCGCACTCGCCTCCGGCACCGTGCGGGACCTGGCGATACCGATGGCCCGGCACGGGATCACCGCACCGGCCGCCCAGGAACCGTCGGCGGAGGCCGGCCGGGCGGACCGTGACATCGCGGCCCTGGTGGCCCGGGGCTGGGACCCCGAGATCGCGCTGCGCGTCGCCGAGCGGGACGAGCCGCTGGGCCCCGACCGGGCGGAGCGGCTGCGGCCGATGCTGGCCGACTGGCTCCGGCTGGCCGGCTCCCGGCCGGTGCTCCGCGACAAGGCACTGCGGAACAAGGTGGTGCGCTTCGTGCTGTCGCTCTGCACCGAGCCCCGGGACGGTGCGGAGCTCACGGCACTGGCCCGGTCCGCCCCGCTCCTGCTGGACGCGCTCGCCGACGCCCGGGACGGCGACCGGCACGACCTGATCGCCGTACTCGAAGCGGTCGCGCCGATGCTGACGGCCACCGCGAAACCGGCCGCCGTCGCCGCGGTACGGGCCCTGCGCCCCGCCCCGGCGGCCCCGAGCCGGTCCACGCTGACGCTGCTGCGCCGCCTCGGCGCGGTTCCGGTCCGCGCCGACCTCGACCGGGCCCTCGCGGACGCCCGGCTCGGCGCCGACCCCTGGCGGGCCGGAACCGCCGTGCTGCGTGAGGCCTTCGCCGTCGCGGAGACGGCCGCCGCCGACGCCCCGCCCGCCGGGACCCGGGCCTGGCGGGCCGAGCTGGACGAGGCGGTCCGCACCCCGGGTACCTGGGAGGAGTTCCGCCGGAGGGACGACGGCGCGGTCCCCTCGCGGGACCGGCTGAGCGCGCTGATCGAGGTCTGTCCGAGCGCCGGTCCCGGGGTCCGGGCCGCTCTCATCGACTGGATGACGCTGCTCCAGCCCATCGACGCACCGCCCTGGACCATCGCCGAGACCGCCCACGCACCTCAGCCGCCACCGCGCCGGTTCCGCGTCGAGGACCTGGACCAGCCGCGCTCGGCGGCGCTGCGGGAGCGGCTGCTGACCATGCTGGGGTCGGCCGTGGCGGACCGCAGACAGGCCGCCGCCCTGGCGCTGGCACGGTGGCCCGAACCGGAGGCCCGGCTGCCGGTGCTGCGCGCGTACCTCCGCGGCCGGGTCGACCTGCGCGTCGGCGCCGGCCTGGCCCGCGCCCTGGGCGCCGTCGACGAGACGGAACTCCGGGGCGACGGCATTCTGCGGGACAGGGCGGCGCGCGCGGCCGCCGCACTCGACCCGTGGGAGAGGGAACGGCTGGTCCCGCTGCTGCTGGAGTGGTGGGAGCACGCCCCGCCCACGGTGGCCCGCGCAGTGGGCGACGCACTGCGCGCCCACCCCGCCGACGCGCTGGCCGGGGCCCTGGCCGACCGGCTCGACGCCGGGGCCTGGGGCTTCCTGGACCTGCTCGTCGGCCGTCCGCTGCTGCGCACCCCCGCGCTGACCCGGACCTGCCGACGGCTGCGCGCCGAGGGACGCGATGAACTCGCTGACCGGCTCCTGCTCGTCGAGGGCCCCTTGCGCGGCCCGGACGCCGAGCGGCAGGACGCGGCGGCACTGGCGGCACTCCGCGACCGGGACGCGTCCGCACCCGCCGGAACCCGGCGCCGCCCCACCCGGCAGGAACTGCTGGGGCTGGCCCGCACCGGCACCGCGGAGCAGATCTGCCGGGCGCTCACGGAACTGGCCGGGACGCACACCGGCCCGGAGCCCGACCTGGACCGGCAACTGGTCGACCTGCTGGGTGAGTTGCTCACCCACCCCCGGTCCAAGGTCCGGCTCCGCGCCCATCGGACCTCACGGGTGATGCTCGCCACGCGGGCCCATCTGCGCCACACCGAGCTCCTCCTGGACGACCCGCGTCCGGACGTGGTGCGCATGGCGATCCGTACGCTCTGCCGGGCGGGCTGGGAGCCCGCGCTCCCCGCCGTGACAGGGCTGCTCGGACACCCGCACGCCGTGGTGCGCGGGACGGCGGCCGAAGCGCTCGTCGGACTGGGCGGGGCGGCGATCCCCGCCCTCCGCAGGGCCGCCGCCCATGCCCGCCCCGACCGGCGCTCCCGGTACACGGACGTACTGGACCGGATCAGGGCCGGTGAGGGCTGAGACAACCCTTCGGGCTGTTCCCACGGCCTACACGTACCGCTTGATCTCCCGCCGGGCCAGCGACCGCTGGTGCACCTCGTCCGGACCGTCCGCCAGCCGCAACGTCCGGGCCGCCGCCCACAGTTCGGCCAGCGGGAAGTCCTGGCTCACCCCGCCGGCGCCGTGCAGCTGCACCGCCCGGTCGAGGATGTCGACCACCGCGCGCGGGGTGGCGATCTTGATGGCCTGGATCTCCGTGTGCGCGCCCCGGTTGCCCACCGTGTCCATCAGCCACGCCGTCTTCAGTACCAGCAGCCGCAGCTGCTCCACCGTGACCCGCGCGTCCGCGATCCAGTTCTGCACGACGCCCTGCTGGGCCAGCGGCCTGCCGAAGGCCGTACGGGACACCGCCCGCCTGCACATCAGCTCGATGGCCCGCTCGGCCATGCCGATCAGCCGCATGCAGTGGTGGATCCGGCCCGGTCCCAGCCGCGCCTGGGCGATGGCGAAGCCGCCGCCCTCCTCACCGATCAGATTCCCGGCCGGCACCCGTACATCGGTGAGGACGACCTCCGCGTGGCCGCCGTGGTAGTGGTCCTCGTACCCGTACACCCGCATGGCGCGGCGCACTTCGAGGCCGGGGGTGTCGCGGGGGACCAGGATCATCGACTGCTGGCGGCGGATGTCCGAGCCGTCAGGGCCATCGGCAGTCGCTGTCTTGCCCATCACGATGAAGATCTCGCAGTCCGGGTTCATCGCCCCGGAGATGTACCACTTGCGGCCGTTGATGACGTAGTCGCCGCCGTCGCGCACGATCCGGGTCTCGATGTTCGTCGCGTCGGAGGAGGCGACCTCGGGCTCCGTCATCGCGAACGCCGAGCGGATCTCACCGGCGAGCAGCGGCTCCAGCCACCGCTTCCTCTGCTCGTCCGTGGCGAACTGGAAGAGCACCTCCATGTTCCCGGTGTCCGGGGCCGCGCAGTTGAGCGCGGTCGGCGCCAACTGCGGGGAGCGGCCGGTGATCTCGGCGAGCGGTGCGTACTGGAGGTTGGTCAGCCCGGCCCCGTACTCCGCGTCCGGCAGGAAGAGGTTCCACAGGCCCTGCCTGCGCGCCTGTGCCTTCAGGTCCTCGACGACCTGCGGGGTGTCCCACGGGGAGGCCAGCAGCGCGCGCTGCTCGTCCGCGGTCTTCTCGGCCGGGTACACGTGCTCGTCCATGAAGGCGAGGAGCCTGGTGCGCAGCTCTTCGGTGCGGGCGTCGAATGCGAAGTCCATGGGGGTGATCAGCCTTCCTGGAGGGTGGTGAGGCCGTGCTCGATGAAGACGGGGACGAGGTCGCCGATGCGGTCGAAGCCGGCGCCCACGGTCTGGCCCAGGGTGTAGCGGTAGTGGATGCCCTCCAGGATCACGGCGAGCTTGAACCAGGCGAACGCCGTGTACCAGGAGATGGCGGAGGTGTCCCGGCCGGAGCGGGCGGCATAGCGCTCGATCAGCTCGGCGGGGGAGGGGTGGCCCGCCGCGCCGCTGGTGGTGGAGACCGGCGATTCGGCCGGACCGAGATCGGAGCTGTACATCACGAGCAGGCCGAGGTCGGTCAGCGGGTCGCCGAGCGTCGACATCTCCCAGTCGAGGACGGCCCTGATCCGGTCGTCGGAACCGATCAGGACGTTGTCCAGCCGGTAGTCGCCGTGCACGACGGTGGGCGCGGGGGAGACGGGCAGCGCGCGGCCGAGCGCGGCGTGCAGTTCGTCGATGCCGGACAGCTCGCGGTTGCGCGACGCGTCCAGCTGCTTGCCCCAGCGGCGCAGCTGCCGGTCGAGGAAGCCCTCGGGCCGCCCGAAGTCGCCGAGCCCGACGGAGTCCGGGTCCACGGCGTGCAGCGCGACGAGGGTGTCGACGAGCCCGAGGACCGCCTCCCGGGTGCGCCCGGGGCCCAGCGGGGCGAGCTGCTCGGCGGTGCGGTACGGGGTGCCCTCGACGTACTCCATGACGTAGAAGGGCGACCCGATCACCGAGTCGTCCTCGCAGAGCAGCACCGGCTCGGGCACCGGAACGGCCGTCGGGTGCAGGGCGCTGATCACCCGGTGCTCGCGCTTCATGTCGTGCGCGGTGGCCAGCACGTGGCCCAGCGGGGGCCTGCGGACGACCCAGCGACCGGTGCCGTCCGTGACGACGTACGTCAGATTCGACCGGCCGCCCTCGATCAGCCGGGCTTCGAGCGGTCCGCTCACCAGCCCCGGCCGCTCGCGGTCGAGGTGTCCGCGCAGCCGGTCGAGGTCGAGACCTGGCGGGTGGACTGAGCTCATCGTGCGCACCTCCGGGGGGTGGAAGACGGTCGGGGACCATCATGCCGACCAGTCGGTATGTCGTCCAGTACGTGCCCGGGATCCATCGGTGGATCCGTGGGCGATCCGGTGGGCGGACTCGTCCCCGACTTGGCGCGGAGTCTGGTGTTCAGTCGCATCCCTGAATAGGGTTCACGTATGAATACAGAGCTGTTGATCGACGAAGTCCGGCTGACCCCGATCCTGATAGCCGACCCGCCCCTGCTCAACACCCAGGGCGTCCACCAGCCGTACACCCCTCGGCTCATCGTGGAGGTCGTCACGCGCGGTGGCGTCACGGGGATCGGGGAGACGTACGGGGACGGCAAGTACCTCGAACTCGCCCGGCCGCTCGCCACCGCACTCGCCGGGCGCCCGGTCAGCGATCTGAACGGTCTGTTCGCTCTGGCCGACGAGGTGTGCGGCGACTCACGGGCGGCCGACGACCGGGTCGAGGCGGGCGGACTGCGCGGCGTGCAGACCGCCGACAAGCTCCGGCTCTCCGTCGTGTCCGGCTTCGAGGTCGCCTGCCTGGACGCGCTGGGCAAGTCCCTCGGCCTGCCCGTGCACGCCCTGCTCGGTGGGAAGGTGCGCGACAGCGTCGAGTACAGCGCGTATCTCTTCTACCGCTGGGCCGCCCACCCCGAGGGCGGTGAACAGGACGACTGGGGCGCCGCCCTCGACCCGGCCGGTGTCGTCGCCCAGGCCCGGCGCTTCGCCCGCGAGCACGGCTTCTCCTCCTTCAAG
>NZ_JBSFBQ010000025.1:0-120400 GCF_053593015.1 Streptomyces sp. NPDC002403
CCGCTGGTGTCGCAGGTCAGGCCACAGGCGTTGGGGTACTCCCAGTCGATGTCGATGCCGTCGAAGACATCGGCCCAGCGCGGGTCCTCCACCAGCTTGTAGCAGGAGTCGGCGAAGGCGGCGGGGTTCTTCGCGGCCTCGCCGAAGCCGCCGGACCAGGTCCAGCCGCCGAACGACCACAGGACCTTGATGTGGGGGTACTTGGCCTTGAGCTTGCGCAGCTGGTTGAAGCTGCCGCGCAGCGGCTGGTCCCAGGTGTCGGCGACGCCGTCGACGGACTTGTCGGCGGTGTACGCCATGTCGTAGTCGGCGTAGGAGTCACCGATGGTGCACTTGCCGCCCTGGACGTTGCCGAAGGCGTAGTTGATGTGCGTGATCTTCGCGGCGGAACCCGAGGTGTCCAGGTTCTTGACGTGGTAGTTCCGGCCGTAGACGCCCCAGTCGGTGAAGTAACCGAGGTTGACCTTGCCGCCGGTGCCGGGGTCGGGGTTGCCGCCACCGCCGGTGGTGCGGACCTTGACGGCGCCGCTGACCGGGCCGGTCTGGCCGGCGGTGTCACGGGCCTGCACGGTGTACGAGTAGTCGGTGCCGGCCTTGAGGCCGGAGTCGGTGTACGTCGTACCGGTGACCGTCGAGACGACCGTGCCGTCGCGCAGTACGTCGTAGTTCTTGATGCCGTTGTCGTCGGTCGCGGCGGTCCAGCTCAGCTTGGCCGAGGTGTCGGTGACGGCGCTCGCGGTGGGGGTGCCCGGCGCCGAGGGGGCGTTGTCGCCCGGGACGCTGCCGCCGTCGCAGGAGGCGCCGTTCAGCTTGCAGCCGGTGGGGGCGCCGGGGCCGCTGCCGTTGAAGCCGAAGCTGACGGAGGCGCCGGGGGCGACCGAACCGTTCCAGCCGAGGTTCTTGGCGGTCCAGTGGGTGCCGGAGCTGGTGACGGTGGCGTCCCAGGCGGAGCCGACCGCGGTGCCGGAGGGGAAGTCCCACTCGATGGTCCAGGAGGACAGGGCGGTGGTGCCGGTGTTCTTCACCGTCCACTGGCCCTCGAAGCCGGAGCCCCAGTCGGACTTCTTGACGAAGGACGCGGTCGCGGAGGTGGCGGCCTCGGCGGGGGAGGCGAGGCCGACCATCGCGGCGAGTGGAAGCAGCAGCGCGGTGATACCGGCGACCGCTCTGGATCTGGTGGCTCTTCCGGTCCCGAGTCTGAATCGGGTCCGGCGTAGGGGGGTTTCAGTGCTCAACGGTGCTCCTCGGGTGAGGTCCGGACAATCGGGGGTGGTCCGTGGACTGCAAACCCTGCGCCGCCCTGAGCGCGCCTTGTCATGGCGTGCTCACCGCAGTGTGTTCGGTGAGATTAGGAAGGTCTGGACCAATCGTCAAGAGGTCTGGACCAAAGTTCGCCGCTAAACGTCAGATGCCCAACTCCTGTGCGAGTACGGCTGCCTGGACCCGGCTGCGCAGCTCCAGCTTGCCCAGCAACCTGCTCACATGGGTCTTCACCGTCGCCTCCGCCATGGAGAGCCGGACCGCGATCTCGGCGTTCGACAGGCCGTCGCCGAGGCAGCCCAGAACCTCCCGCTCCCGCCGGGTGAGAACATCGAGCACCGAGAGGTCGGGCGCCTTCGCCGGCCGTACGGGAGCGGTCCCGGCGAACTCGGCGATCAGGCGGCGCGTCACGGCCGGGGCGATCAGACCCTCGCCGCGCGCCACCGTGCGTACCGCGTCCAGCAGTTCACGCGCTTCGGCGTTCTTCAGCAGGAAGCCCGCGGCCCCCGCCCGCAGCGCCCCGAAGACGTACTCGTCGAGATCGAAGGTCGTCAGCACCAGTACGTCCGCGAGTTGTCCGGCCACCACCAGCCCGGTCGCCGACACCCCGTCCAGCCGCGGCATCTGAATATCCATCAGCACCAGATCCGGGCGGAGTTCGCGGGCCAGGCGCACCGCCTCCTCGCCGTCCCCGGCCTCGCCCACGACCTCGATGTCGGGCGCGCTGCGCAGAATGAGCACCAGTCCCGCCCGGACGGCCGACTGGTCCTCGGCGACCACAACCCGGATCGTCATGTCCTCGATACCCCTTCCTCCACGGGCAGTTCGGCCCGTACCCGCCAGATCCTCGTACCGTCGCCGGTGGTCGACTGACCGGCCTCGATCGCGCCGCCCAGCAGCGCCACCCGCTCCCGCATCCCGACCAGGCCGGCCCCCGAACCCGGTGCGCGCGGTCCGGGGCGGTCCCCGAGCACACTGCGGACCTCCACCGTGAGCAGCCGCCCGGACTGCCCGAGCCGCACCGCGACCGGGCCGGGCGCGGCGTGCTTGAGGGCGTTCGTCAGGGACTCCTGGACGATCCGGTACGCGGCCAGCTCGACCGGCGCGGCAAGCGGCCGCCGCTCCTCCCGGGTGTCCTCGAAGGCGCAGGTCAGGCCACTCGGCGCGGCGCTGGTACGGGTCTGCTCGACCAGTGCGTCCAGTGAGGCGAGGGTGGGTGAGGCGGCCGGTTCCAGGGCCCCGGCGCCGGTACGCAGCAGCCCGATCAGCCGGCGCATCTCGGCGAGGCCGTCGACGCTGTTCTCCCGGATCACGCCGAGCGCCTCGCGCGAGGTGCCGGGGTCGTCGATGGAGAGCGCGGCGGTGGAGTGGATGGCGATCGCCGAGAGGTGGTTGGCCACCATGTCGTGCAGTTCGCGGGCCATCCTGGTGCGTTCGGCGGTCACCGCCTGGGTCCGGTCCATCTCGGCCAGCAGCGCTGTCTGGTCGGCGCGCAGCCGGGCGGCCTCGGCGGCGTCCCGGTGGTTGCGGACGCTGACCCCGGTGATGGCGGGCAGGAACGAGACCATGCCGGTGACGACGCCGATGAGCAGCGCCTGGGGGTTGCGGAACCAGGCCAGGAACCCGATGGTGATCCCGACCGTGATCAGGAACGTGGTCACCGGGATGCGGCGGGCGGCGGACGGTTTCCCGTACAGCACGGCCGCGTACATGAGGTCCGTGAACATCAGGACCGTCGCGAGGTTCCCGACCGTGAACTGGTCCGCGACCAGCGCGAGCGTGCCGATGACCAGGGCGGGCTGCGGGGCGGTCCTGCGGACCAGTTCGAGCACCGAGACGACGGCGAGCGGCAGCAGCGAGACCCAGGGGGCGACGAAGGCCCGGTCTCCCTGCAGGCGCAGGCCGAACGCCCACAGGACGAGGCCGCCGAGGAGTCCGATGGCGGCCATGAGCACGTCGTGGCGGTGCGGCCGGGCGATGGAGAACACCCTCCCATCCAACACGGCTGCCCGCGCCCGGACCTCCCTACCGGGGGTGAGGGGCCAGTACATCGAAGGATGCAGTCGTGGTTCGTCACTGCCGACGACGAATCCTCGCAGCCGGGCCGGGAGGCTGGAGGCGACGGAAAGGGGAAGTGCCGTGATCGTCACGCTGATCGTGCTCTGCGAGGTCGCGTTCTGGGTGTTGCTGGCCGCGGGGCTCGCGCTGCGGTACCTGGCGAAGAAGCCGCGACTGGGTGCGGGTGTGCTGCTGTGCGAGCCGCTGCTGGAGGTCGTGCTGCTGGTGGTGACGGCCATCGACCTGAAGAACGGGGCGCAGCCCGACTGGAAGCACGGGCTCGCCGCGGTCTACATCGGCTTCACGGTGGGGCTCGGCCACTCCACGATCCGCTGGGTCGACGCCCGGGTCGCCCACCGCTTCGCGGGCGGGCCGCCGCCGGTGCGCCCGCCGAAGTACGGTACGGCGCGCGCGGTGCACGAGTGGAAGGTCGCGGCGCGCTGGACGGTCGCGGCGGTGACCGCGCTGGCGCTGCTCCAGGCGGCCGCCTGGTACGTGGGCGGGGACGGCGACGTCTCCTCGCTCCGGGCGTGGCAGCAGAAGATGCTGTTCGTGATCGGGCTCAACGTGGTCATCGCGGGGAGCTACACGCTGTTCCCGAAACGCGAGCCGGCCGGGGGCTGAGCGGCCGGACGGACGGGCGTGGCCCGCACCCGTCCGGCCGCTTTGGCCCGCGGTGGTCACCGCTCCCCGCCCGGCACCCACAGCACGTCGCCGACCTCCTTGTTCGCCGTCCTGGCGAGGATGAACAGCAGGTCGGAGAGGCGGTTGAGGTACGTGGCGGTCAGCGCGTTCATCACGTCGCCGTGCACCTCCAGCGCCGCCCAGGTGGACCGCTCCGCGCGCCGGACCACCGTGCACGCCTGGTGCAGCAGCGCCGCCCCGGGCGTACCGCCGGGCAGGATGAAGCTGCGCAGCTTCTCCAACTGCTCCAGGAAGTGGTCGCAGTCCGCCTCCAGCTTGTCGACGTAGCTCTGCTCCACCCGCAGCGGCGGGTACTCCGGGTCCTCGACGACCGGGGTCGACAGATCGGCGCCCACGTCGAACAGGTCGTTCTGCACACGGACGAGGACCTTCACGACGTCCTCGGAGAGCTGCCCGAGCGCGATCGCGGTACCGATGACGGCGTTGGCCTCATTGGTGTCGGCGTACGCGGAGATCCGCAGATCGGTCTTGGCGGTGCGGCTCATGTCGCCGAGGGCGGTGGTGCCCTGATCGCCGGTGCGCGTGTAGATGCGTGTCAGATTGACCATGCCGCCAGGCTAGTGCCCCACCCCGCGGAAGACCCGGGCGCCCACCGCCGTGGCCGCCACCGCGAAGGCGACCGCCACCAGTGCCCCGTACAGCATGTGCGTGGTGGCGTACGAGCCCACGTACGCGTCCCGCACCGCGTCCACCAGGTAGCGCAGCGGTGTGAAGTGCGACGTGATGTCCAGCCACGCCGGCCCCAGTGTCATCGGCAGCATCAGGCCGGAGAGCAGCATGGCCGGCATCACCACCGCGTTGATGACGGGCCCGAACTCCTGCGGTGTCGTGACCTTCATGGCCAGCGCGTACGACAACGAGGCCAGCGCGACGGTGAGCAGACCGACGAACACGAAGCCGATCAGCACCCCCGGCAGCGGCGCGCGCAGGCCCATCGCCAGGGCGGCCAGGACCAGCAGCACCGACTGGACCACGAAGAGCAGGGCGTCCCGCAGGACCCGGCCCAGCAGCAGCGCCAGTCGGCTGACCGGGGTCACCCGCATCCGCTCCACCACCCCGGTGGACTTCTCGACGATGATCGAGAATCCGGCGAACGAGGCCCCGAACAGCACCAGTTGGAGCAGCAGGCCGGGGATCAGGACCTGCCAGGAGTCACCGGGCGCGCCGAGCGGCAGACCGTCCAGGAGCGGGCCGAAGAAGAGCAGGTACAGCAGCGGCATCAGTACGCCGAAGAGCATCTGGAAGCGGGAGCGCAGGGTCTGGCGGGCGTACCGCCCGAAGACGAGCGCGGTGTCGTGGACCAGCATCAGAGCCCCTGTACGGAGAGAGGTGCGGCGTCGGCGGGCGCGGCGGCGCGGCCGGTGATCGCGAGGAAGGCTTCCTGGAGGGAGGCGGTGGGGGAGCCGGCGTATTCGGCCTTGAGTGCGGCCGGGGTGCCCTCGGCCACGACCGCGCCCCGGTCGATCACGATCAGCCGGTCGGCGAGCGCGTCCGCCTCGTCGAGGTAGTGGGTGGTGAGGACGACCGTCGTGCCGTGGACGTCGCGCAGCCCGCGCACCAGGTCCCACAGGTCGGAACGGCTGCCCGGGTCCAGGCCGGTGGTGGGCTCGTCGAGGAGGAGGACGGGCGGGCGGTGGACGATGCCCATCGCGATGTCCAGGCGCCGGCGCTGACCGCCCGAGAGGGTGGCCGCCTTCCGGTCGAGCAGATCGTCGAGGCCGAGCAGACGGGCCAGCTCCGCGGCCCGCCCGTCCGCCTCCGCCCTGCTCAGCCGGTACAGCCGCCCCTGGGTGACCAGCTCCTCCCGCACGGTGAGGTGCGGGTCGACCCCGCCCGACTGGGCGACGTATCCGCACTTCGCCCGTACCCCGGCCGGGTCGCCGGCCAGATCGTGCCCGGCGACGGTGGCCGCGCCGCCGGTGGGGGCGAGCAGGGTGGTCAGCATCCGGAGAGTGGTGGTCTTGCCCGCCCCGTTGGGGCCGAGGAGGCAGACGATCTCGCCCGCCGAGACCGTCAGGTCGACGGACCGCACGGCGTGCACCGGCCCGCTCCCGCTGTCGAAGGTCCGGGCGAGCCCGGCCGTACTGATGATTGGCATAGCGACCACAAAAACAGAGTCGCTTGAAAAATGCAATGACACCAAAGTTTCATCGGCTCAGGCACGGGCCTACGATGGGTGGATGGCCGAGGGACTCAGGGAACGCAAGAAGCGCCAGGCGAGGCAGCACATCTCGGACCTCGCGACCGGGCTGTTCCTGGAGCACGGTTTCGTGACGGTGACCGTCGCCGAGATCGCCGAGCTGGCGGACGTCTCCGTCAACACGGTCTACAACTACTTCCCCGCCAAGGAGGACCTCTTCCTCGACCGGATGAAGGGCGTCACCCAGCGGGTGGCCCGCTTCGTCCGCGCCCGCGACAAGGGCGAGTCGGCGGCCGAGGCGGTGCTGCGGGAGCTGCGGGCCCTGGTCGTCGCGGTGTCGCCGGAGCTCGGACTGATGGACGGCTTCGCCGACTTCATGCGCGTCATCGAGGAGGCGCCCACGCTCCAGGCCCGGCTCTCCCGCCTCCAGCAGGAGGTCCTGGAGGCCGTCGTCGCCACCCTGCGCGAGGAGACCGGCGCACCGGCCGACGACCCGCTGCCGGACCTGGTCGGCGGTCAGCTCGCCTGGATCGAGGGAGCCCTCGTCGGCCACATCGGCCGGGAGATGCTGGCCGGGCGCAAGGCGGCCGAGGTCTCGCGCGACGCACTCGTCGTGCTCGACGAGATCGAGGAACTCCTCGGCGAAAAGGTCCTCAACTACGCCCGACGCGCCGCCGAATGAGCTGTGCCGGTGTGATGTCCGTCATGTGAGACGTGACGCGCATCTCTTCCCGGCCCCAGCGCCCCTCGCGGGTACTAATCTCCGCCGGAGAGCATGTGAACAACCGTTAGGACCGGCCGTGCAGGGACCAGCTGCAGAGGCGAACACAAACCAAGGGGTGCAGACGTGGCCAGGAAGCTCGCCGTCATCGGAGCCGGACTCATGGGGTCGGGCATCGCGCAGGTCTCCGCCCAGGCGGGCTGGGACGTGGTGCTGCGCGACGTCACCGACGAGGCCCTGACCCGTGGGCGCGACGGCATCAAGGCCTCGTACGACAAGTTCGTCTCCAAGGGCAAGCTGGACGCGGCCGACGCCGAGGCCGCGCTGGCCCGCATCACGACCACCACCGACCTCGACGCGGTCGCCGACGCGGATGTCGTCGTCGAGGCCGTCTTCGAGAAGCTGGAGGTCAAGCACGAGATCTTCCGGGCCCTCGACAAGATCGTCCGGGACGACACCGTCCTCGCCTCCAACACCTCCGCCATCCCGATCACCAAGATCGCGGCCGTGACGGAGCGCCCCGAGCGCGTCGTCGGTGTGCACTTCTTCTCGCCGGTCCCGATGATGCAGCTCTGCGAACTCGTCCGCGGCTACAAGACCAGCGACGAAACCCTCGCCACCGCACGGGAGTTCGCCGAGTCCGTAGGCAAGACCTGCATCGTCGTCAACCGTGACGTGGCCGGCTTCGTCACCACCCGGCTGATCTCGGCGCTCGTCGTCGAGGCCGCCAAGCTGTACGAGTCGGGCGTCGCCTCGGCCGAGGACATCGACATCGCCTGCAAGCTCGGCTTCGGCCACGCCATGGGCCCGCTCGCCACGGCCGACCTGACCGGCGTCGACATCCTGCTGCACGCCACGAGCAACATCTACACCGAGTCGCAGGACGAGAAGTTCGCCGCACCGGAGCTGATGCGCCGGATGGTGGATGCAGGTGACATCGGCCGCAAGAGCGGGCAGGGCTTCTACACGTACTGATCGTTTTCGGTCCTCCGGTTGTCTGATCTGCCTGTCGGTCGGGGCCCGGAGGACCGGGGGAGTCTCCCGGAAGCAGTGGTTCCGAGTGGGCCCTCGCCGTGCCTCAGTCACTCCGCGGAGTGAATTCGGTATCGGTTCGCTTACAGACGGAAACTTCCCTGTCTCCACCGCAGTCAGTTGTGGGAGAGACAGAACAGACAGACGAACCTTGCTACGGAGCATTCCAGGGGAGCGCATATGCACATCAGGGGCGACCACGCCGAGCTGGTCGTCGGGGGCCGCCTCGACGTCCGAAGCGCGGCGGACGCCCGTACGGCCCTGCACTCGGCCCTCGACGACGGCGTCGGCGACCTGGTGCTCGACCTGACCGAGCTGGATTCCTGGGACGCCACCGGACTCGGCGTCATCATGGGCGCGCACCGCCGGGCCGGGCGGGCCGGGAGGCGGCTGGTGCTCCGCGGCGTGCCGCCGCAGATGCAGCGCCTGCTGGTGGCGACCCGGCTGCACCGCATCCTGGCCATCGAGGGTGGAATCGCCGCGGACTCGCTGCCGCGCGTGTAGCGGCGTGCGCCGCGGTCGAAAGCGCGCAATCCGCACGAGAACGTGCGCTTCGGGCGGCGTGACCCCCCGACTGTGCGCGGACACCGGCCGACGGTCTAGGGTTCGGCCGTCCGCCGATTGACGAACCCACCGGGCGGACACCGGACCAGAAGCGACAGCGGGGCGTGCGAGGCCGGAGGGGCAATCGTGCGCGACGCGTCTGGGGGCTTTGGCGATGGACCCGACACACCGGGGACCGGAACAGTACGGCCGGGACAACGACGGCTTCGGCGAGGGGCCGGGCCGCAGACGGCCTGCCCGCGACCAGCTGACCCCGGACCCCGGCCACCCGACGCCGCCGCAGGCACGCGTCGTCCGGCTCATATCGGGCGAGTACCTCCTCACCGTCAACCCGGTCGACGGCAGCGAGGTCGAGCTGTGCCCGCCGGGGGAGCAGCCGGGCTCCCCGGCCCGGCGCACCGCGGCCGGGCGCGCCGACCGCGAACGCGCCACCGCGCCGCCCGTCCCGCCGGGCCCGCCCGCCCCCCAACTTCCGCTCCTGGAGCGCGCGCAGGAACGCGAACGGCTGGTGCGCCTGCTGGCCCAGGGCCGCTCGGTGCGGCTCACCGGACCGGCCGGATCCGGCCGCACGGCGCTGCTGGACGCCGTCGCGGCCGACTGCGCGGACCTCGCACCGGACGGAGTCGTACGGCTCAACGGCTACAAGCGCACCGCAACCGACCTGCTGTACGGGCTCTTCGAGGCCGTCCACGACTCGCCGCTGCACCGCCCCGACCGCGCCGGGCTGCTCGAAAAGGTCCGGAGCGTCGGCGCCGTCGTCCTCATCGACGACCTGGAGTTCGGCGGCACCGCGCTGGAGGAGCTGCTCGACGCGACACCGGAGTGCGCCTTCCTGTTCGCGACGGTTCCGGATGTCGCCGCACCCACCACCGACTCGCACCTCGAAGAGGTCTTCCTCGCGGGCCTCGGCCGCAGCGCCGCGGCCGAGCTGCTGGAACGGGCCGTCGAGCGCCCGCTCACCGAGGAGGAGTCGAACTGGGCGGGGGACCTCTGGTTCGAGTCCGAGGGGCTGCCGCTGCGCTTCGTGCAGGCGGGCGCCCTGCTGCGCCAGCGCGACATCCTGCGTACCGACCCCGAGGCGTACGGCGTCTTCGGCGGCGGCGACGGCCGGCCCGCGGAGGTCCCCTTCGGGCACGACCAGGACGTCGACGGCGTCCACATCCCGCTGCCCAGCCTCGGGGAGGGCGCGGCCCCCGCCCCGCTGCTCGCCTCACGGCTGAGCGCGTCCGCCCGCGACACCCTGCGCTTCGCGGTGGCGCTCGGCGGCGAGGTGCCGCACCAGGCGCATCTGCCGGCGCTCATCGGCGACACCCACGCGGACGCCGCGCTCGGCGAGCTGGCGGGCTGCGGGCTGCTCTCCCCGGCCGGCTCCCGCTACCGGCTGGCCGCCGGTGTGGTGACCCAGCTGGAGGCCGCCGGATACGGCGAGGACGCCACCGACCGGGCGCGGACCGCGGCCCAGCACTACGCCTGGTGGGCCGGTCACCCCTCGGTCACTCCCGAGCGGGTCACGGCCGAGGGCGACGCGGTCGTCGCGGCGATGGCGCAGCTGGTGCCCGGCGACGGGGCGGGGCAGACCAGCGTGGCCGTGCTGCTGGCCCGCAGCGCCTCTCCGGCCTTCGCGGCGGGGCTGCACTGGGGGGCCTGGGAGCGGGCGCTGCGGATCGGCCAGGAGGCGGCCAGGCTCGCCGGAGAGGTCGCCGAAGAGGCGTACTTCCACCACGAGCTGGGCATCCTGGCGCTGCTGGCCGGCAATCCGGACCGGGCCAGGGCCGAGCTGGAGACCTCGATCGGCATGCGCGGGGCGCTCGCCGACAAGTCCGGCGCGGTGGCCGGACGGCGCGCCCTGGCGCTGGTCGCGGACCGCACCGGTGGCCCGCTGCCCGTGGTCCTCACCCCGCCGGGGGACGAGCTTCCCGTTCCGCGGACCGAGGAGCCGCCGACATCGCCCATCCGCGCGACGGCGTCGGTGACGCAGACGCTGTCGGTACCGTACGAGGCCGCCGCCACGGTGATCTCGCCGCAGGGCACCCCCGGGGCCGCCGGGAAGGGGCGCTTCGCGTTGCTCGCCGGGGCCCGGCGCAACCTGGTCGCCACGGCCGCGGGCGTACTCCTGACCGGTGTACTCGGCACGGTGGTGGCGCTGGGGCTGACCTCCGGCGACGACGACGTCCAGGGGAACCAGGACGTCACCACCGAGCAGTCGCAGAGCCAGGACGACGGCGAGGACGAGGTCCCGGCCGACAGCCCGGCGGACGGTTCGACGCCCGGCGACACGGAAACCGGTGGCAGCGCGTCGACGCCGGGCCCGTCAAGCAGCGAGATCACGCCGTCCGGCAGCGGCACGCCGTCCCCGGACCCCTCGGGACCGAGCGGCAGCCCGTCGTCGGACACCCCGGCCGACAACAAGCCGTCGTCGCACAAGCCGTCCACGTCGCACAAGCCGTCCCAGTCGCCCACGACGCCGAAGCCGACCGGTCCGACCGGGAGTCCGACGGACACCGGCTCCCCGAGTCCGACGGACACGGCCACCGAACCCGAGCCGTCCTCGCCCGACACCTCCGACTCGGCGAGCGGGCCGTCCTCCTCGTCGTCATCGGCCGAGGCGAGTGCGGAGAGCAGCCCGACGGTGGCCTGAGCCGCCCCGGAACCTGCGAACGCCGGACGTGACACACACGTCCGGCGTTCGGGGTCGGGGAGCGGGAAGGGTCAGAACAGCCGCAGCTTGTCGTCCTCGATCCCGCGCATCGCGTCGTAGTCGAGAACGACACAGTCGATCCCGCGGTCCGTCGCCAGCACCCGCGCCTGCGGCTTGATCTCCTGGGCCGCGAAGATGCCCTTCACCGGGGCGAGATGGGGATCGCGGTTGAGCAGCTCCAGATAGCGGGTCAGCTGCTCCACACCGTCGATGTCGCCGCGCCGCTTCAGCTCCACGGCGACCGTCCGGCCGTCGGCGTCCCGGCACAGGATGTCGACCGGCCCGATGGCGGTGAAGTACTCGCGGCGGATCAGGGTGTAGCCCTCGCCGAGTGTCTCGATCCGGTCGGCGAGCAGCTCCTGGAGATGCGCTTCGACGCCGTCCTTGATGAGACCCGGGTCGACACCCAGCTCATGGGACGAGTCATGGAGGATCTCCTCCATCGTGATGATCAGTTTCTCGCCCGCTTTGTTCACCACGGTCCAGATACCGGCGGTGTCGTCGGCGCCCTCCTTGAGAGTGCAGGGCGGTGACATCCAGTTGAGGGGTTTGTACGCCCTGTCGTCGGCGTGGATCGACACGCTCCCGTCCGCCTTCACCAGGATCAGACGGGGAGCGGAGGGCAGGTGGGCCGTGAGCCGGCCGGCGTAGTCCACGGAGCAGCGGGCGATGACGAGACGCATGGTCGGCAACGCTACTCGACGAGGGGCGCTCCACGCGATTCTCCCCCTGTCGCACCCGTCACCCGGGTTGACTCCGGGGGGTGCCGATCGGGCTTGCCCCTCTTTGCGCCCCTTCGTTATTGGCCGGTTGTGTTCCCAATCTCCTGGTGCGGCCAGGACTGCGCCCTTACCGTGTAATCAGGAGGTCGCCGTCCGTGTACGCTGCGTCGCCGCCCTCCTTCCCAGCCCGTAAGGCCCCGGCCCGGCGTCGGGGTCGCGAGAGGAGAACCCATGTCGCTCGACGTCTCACCGGCGCTGTTGGAACAGGCCGAGCGAGGCGAGGTCGACGAAGCCGACTTCGTCGACTGCGTCCGGACCTCCCTGCCCTACGCATGGGAGATGATCAGCTCGTTGGTGGCTCAGCTGAAGGTCGACGGTGGGGAGTTCGCCGACAACCAGACGCCGCCGCCCAACGAGCAGGCGCGTGGTCAACTGCTGCGCGCGCTCGCGAGTGATGCGATTCGCGGTGCGCTGCAGCGGCACTTCGGGGTGCGCCTGGCGTTCCAGAACTGCCACCGTGTCGCGGTGTTCCCGCTGGATGCCTCGGTCGACGAGCGCCTGGCCCGCTTCACCTCGGTGAGGGGCCAGTTGCTCAACCAGTCGCCCGAACTCCGGGACTGCTAGGGCCTGTCCGCCGGAGAGGCCCTTCGCGCCTCTGCTGCCGTTCCGGGCCGGGATCGTGCAACTCGCTCCGGGGCGGCAGCCCCCGTACCTCGTACGACTTGTCAGGTGAGCAGCGGGAGCACTTCGGTGCCCAGCCGCGCTACGTTCTCCTCCGTGGCCGCCAGATCCCCCGACCCCTCCGCCAGGAGCGCGAAGCGGGTGATGCCTGTCCGCTCGGCGGTGGCGGCGAGCCGGTCGGCGGCGAGCCGGGGCGGGCCCACCGGATGAAGGCCGCACAGCAGTTCCGTGTACGCGACCGGATCGCGCATCACCCGGTGCCTGCCGTCGATCGTCACATGCGCGTCCAGCCCCTGCCGCAGCCAGCCCGGCATCGCCTTCACGAGTGTCTCCACCGCCTCCTCGGGGCGGTCGGCGATCTGGACCACCCCGGCGGACACGTGCCCGGCCCCGTGGACGCTCTCGGGGGAGCGGCCCGCGGCGAGCGCGGCGGAGCGCCACAGGGCGACCATGTCCGCCTTCTCCTGGTCCCCGCAGTGCATCCCGAGCAGCATCGGCAGCCCCTTCTCCGCGGCGAGCTCGACCGTCTTCGGAGAGGTGCACGCGACGACCACCTCGGGGCCGCCCGGGCTTTCGCCGCCCTCCCCGGCGAGGAGTTCGTCGGTCCGGGGGACCACGGCGACCTCGCGGAAGCCGTACCGCTCCCCGCGTCCGGCCACCCGCGGCTTGCCCAGCCAGTCGAGCAGCAGCTCCAGGGAGTCCGGGAAGCCCTTCTCGTACGCCTCCAGGCCCGCTCCGAACACCTCCAGGTCCACCCAGGGGCCGCCCCGGCCGACGCCGAGGGTGAACCGGCCGCCGCTGGTGAGGTGGAGCAGCGCGGCCTGTTCGCCGAGCGCCACCGGGTGCTGGGTCGGCAGCACGCTCACCGCCGTGCCGACCCGGATCCTGCGGGTGCGGCCGAGCAGCAGCGCCGCCAGCGTGACGGCGGACGGGCAGACTCCGTACGGCACGAAATGATGCTCTGCCAGCCAGACCGAGTCGAGCCCGGATTCCTCCGCGACCTCGGTGGACCGGATCGCGCGGTGCAGCGCTTCCCCCGGCCCCTGCCCCGGGAACTGGGCTGCCAGTACGAACGTTCCCACACGCATCGCCAATTGCCTCCTTGCGGCCGACGCGGCTCTCCCCTGTGAGCAACAACGTCTGACACGTGCCAAAGGCACGGTCCATCGGCAGGTTGTTGCGATTTTCCGGTAACTCACCCCCTTCCGGGACCTCGCCCGCGAGGCGCCGGACGCCCGGGTCGGCCAAATGGCCCTACGCTGGACAGGACCTGCCCAGACCGCCCTGTGAGGTGTCACGTGTCCCCGCGCCGCAACCGCCCCCGAGGCGGCGAGAGTCCCCACGACAGCGCAGAGGAGCCGGGGGGCCGGTACGGGGGCGGCGGACGCGCCGAGGAGTGGCAGGGCGAGCAGTGGTCCGTCCGCCCGGTCAGCGGGGCGAGCGCGGCGGGCAAGCGGTACCGCTGCCCCGGCTGCGACCAGGAGATCCCGTCCGGCGTCCCCCACCTGGTGGCCTGGTCCGAGTACGGCGGGATCGACGACCGCAGGCACTGGCACAAGGCCTGCTGGAACGCGAAGGACCGCCGCACCACACAGGTGCAGCGGTCCAGGAACGCGCCTCGCTACTGAGAGCGTCCGGGCGGGGCCCGTCCGGACGGGGACGGTTCAGACGTCCCGGCGGTCCAGAGCGACGAACGCGCAGATCATGGCCGCGGCCGTGACGCCGAGCATGATCCACAGCGGGTCCCAGCCGGACGGCCCCGAATCGGCGACCGAGGTGGAGTACAGCGCGCTGAGCTGGCTCGGGATCGAGTACTGGAAGAGCGCCAGCCGCAGGTCGGAGAGCGACTCCGCGAACATGAACATGGCCAGCACCAGCGGCAGCAGCACCACCCCGATCATGATCGTGATCGCACCGGCGGAGTGCCGGATGAGCGCGCCGACCGCGAGGGCGAGCAGACCCAGCAACGCGATGTAGAGGCCGACCCCGACCGTCGCGCGCAGCCACTCGGCGCCACTGGGCGCCGCGCCGTCGATGAACGCCGCCTGCATCACCGCGACCAGCGCGGTCGTCACGGTCGTGATCACGAAGGTGAGCAGGAAGAAGACGATCGCCTTCGCGCCCAGCACCCGGGCCCGGCTGGGGCAGGCGGTCAGCGTCGTACGGATCATGCCCGTGCCGTACTCCGACGCGATGGTCATCACGCCGAGCGTGATCACACAGATCGAGCCCAGCAGCACCCCGAAGAAGCCGAGGCTGAGCACCGGCGTCGAGCCGAGATCGGTATCGACGGCATTGACCGCGAGCGTGGCCAGCAGCCCGATCCCGAGCAGCAGCACGATCATGACGCCGAGCGTCCACATCGTGGAGCGCACCGAGCGGATCTTGGTCCACTCGGAGGCGATCGCGTCGCCGAGGGTGGCCCGGCGCACCGGGATCGGCGAGGTGTACGGACCGGCCGGCGCGGTCCGCGGGCTGTGCTGCGGGGCCGGGGCCTGCCGCTGGGACGGTGCCTGCGGGGTCGGCGGCGTTGTCATCGGGCGTCCTCGCTGGTGTCGCGCTCGGTCAGGTCTGCGGTGGCCGCTACGGGCCCGGCCGGGGCCGTAGCGGCCGGGTTCTGTCCGGGCGGCGGCGGGGCGTACCAGTTCTGCTGCGGCGTCTGCGGTACCGGTGGCTGCGGCGGCTCGTACCCCGGCTGCCCGTATCCGTGGTCCGCCGGCTGCTGGAGACCGGCCTTCTGGTCCGCCGTCGAGCGGTAGTCCACGACGGACTGGGTCATCCGCATGTACGCCTCCTCCAGCGAGGCCTGGTGCGGCGAGAGCTCCCACAGCCGGACGTCCGAGTCGTGCGCCACCTCGCTGATCCGCGGCAGCGGCAGCCCGGTGACCCGCAGGGCCCCGTCCGGCTCGGACATGATCCGGCCGCCCGCCTCGGTGAGCGAGGCGGTCAGCTTCTCGCGCCGCTCCGCGAGGCCGTCGGCGACCCGGACCCGGGCGAAGTCCGCCGAGTTGGCGGAGATGAACTCCTTGACGTTCATGTCGGCGAGCAGCTGCCCCCGGCCGATCACGATCAGATGGTCGGCGGTGAGCGCCATCTCGCTCATCAGATGGCTGGAGACGAAGACCGTACGGCCCTCGGACGCCAGCATCTTCATCAGATTGCGGACCCAGAGGATGCCCTCGGGGTCCAGGCCGTTGACCGGCTCGTCGAAGAGCAGCACCTGCGGGTCGCCGAGCAGCGCCGCCGCGATCCCGAGCCGCTGGCCCATGCCGAGCGAGAAGCCCTTGGACCGCTTCCGCGCGACGTCCTGGAGACCGACGACGCCGAGCACCTCGTCGACCCGGGCGGCCGGGATGCCCGCGAGCTGGGCGAGCGAGAGGAGGTGGTTACGGGCGCTGCGCCCGCCGTGCACCGCCTTGGCGTCCAGCAGGGCGCCCACCTGGCGCGGGGCGTTCGGCAGGCTGCGGAAGGGGTGGCCGCCGATCGTCACATGACCGGAGGTCGGCTGGTCCAGGCCCAGGATCATGCGCATGGTGGTGGACTTGCCCGACCCGTTGGGACCGAGGAATCCGGTGACGGTGCCCGGCCGTACCTGGAAGGAAAGGTTGGAAACGGCCGTCTGTGCGCCGTAGCGCTTTGTCAGGCCGACTGCCTCGATCATGCTTCAGCCCCATCGACTCACTGCTGTCGTCGGGGCCCAGGCCGAGCGGCCGCACGCCCCCGTAAGACTTAGGAGGATATCCAGGCCTTGACGGTTCCGGCCAAGCCGTTGCGGGCGCGCGTCGTCCCCCGGACCGGGCGAGCGGTCACGCGTCCCGCTTCTTGAGCACGAGATAGCCGCCGATCAGCGCGGCCGCCACCCAGGCGACCAGGATCCCGAGCCCTCCCCACGGCCCGTACGGAGCCGGGTTGCTGTTCATGGCGTCGGGCACCACCTGCATGATCTTGGAGCCCGCCTGGTCGGGGAAGTAGCGGGCGACCTTCTTCGCCCCCGGGACCGCCGACAGGATCTGGGAGACCAGGAAGAAGAACGGCATCAGGATGCCGAGCGACAGCATGGAGCTGCGCAGCATCGTCGCCACGCCCATCGAGAAGATCCCGATCAGGCCCATGTAGATGCCACCGCCGACGACGGCGCGCAGGACGTTCTCCGCGCCGATGCCCGTGCGGTGCTCGCCGAGCAGCGCCTGCCCGAGGAAGAACGAGACGAAGCTGGTCGCGATGCCGACCACCAGGGCCAGCAGACCGGCCACCGTGACCTTGCTGAACAGGAAGGAACCACGCTGGGGCACGGCCGCCAGCGAGGTGCGGATCATGCCGGAGCTGTACTCCGTACCGACCACCAGTACACCGAAGACGACCATGGCCAGCTGGCCGAGGACCATGCCGGAGAAGCTGATGAGGGTCGGGTCGAAGGTGGCCCGCTGCGCCATCGGGAGGTCGTCGAACTGGGCGTTCATCAGGGCGCAGAGCGCCGCGCTCATCGCGACGGTGACGACGAACGCGGAGATCAGCGTCCAGACGGTCGAGGAGACCGTACGGATCTTGGTCCACTCGGAGGTCAGGACCGCGGGTACCGATGCCATCGTCGTCACACCTCCCTGCCGGCGCTGTCACCGGTCCGCTGGTTCCACTGTTCGCCCCACTGCGGGCCCGCGGGCGGTGGCGCCGCGGCATGGTCCGAGTGCGCGTGGTACTCCACGGAGTCCGCCGTCATCTGCATGAACGCTTCCTCCAGGGAGGCCCGCTGGGCACTCAGCTCATGCAGCACGATCTGGTGCCGCGCGGCGAGCTCGCCCAGTGCCTCGGTCGTGGCGCCGTCGATCTCCAGCGTGCCGCTTCCCGTCTCGATCACGATCAGGCCCGCCTCGTGCAGCACGTCGCGCAGCCGTTCCTGCTGCGGCGAGCGCAGCCGTACGTAACTGCGGGAGTTCTGGTGGATGAAATCGGCCATCGAGGTGTCGGCGAGCAGCCGGCCCTGGCCGATCACGATCAAATGGTCGGCGGTGAGGGCCATTTCGCTCATCAGATGGCTGGAGACGAAGATCGTCCGGCCCTCCGCGGCGAGCGACTTCATCAGATTGCGGATCCAGTGGATGCCTTCGGGGTCCAGGCCGTTGACCGGCTCGTCGAAGAGCAGCACCTGCGGGTCGCCGAGCAGCGCCGCCGCGATCCCGAGCCGCTGGCCCATGCCGAGCGAGAACCCCTTCGACTTCTTCTTCGCCACCGCGGTCAGACCCACGGTGTCCAGGACCTCGGCGACCCGGGTCTCCGGGATGCGATTGCTCTGCGCGAGGCAGAGCAGGTTGTTGTACGCGCTGCGCCCGCCGTGCATCGACTTGGCGTCCAGCAGCGCCCCGATGTACTTCAGGGGTTCCTCGAGGTCGCGGTAGTGCTTGCCGTCGATGCGCACCGAGCCGCTGGTCGGGTTGTCGAGATCGAGCATCATCCGCATCGTCGTGGATTTGCCCGCCCCGTTGGGCCCCAGAAAGCCCGTCACCATTCCTGGTCTGACCCGGCAGGAGAGCCGGTCGACGGCAACCTTGTTGCCGAAGCGCTTGGTGAGGCCATCGAGCTCGATCATGCGTTCACGCTAGAACGGCCGCGCGCCCGGCGCCACCACAAGGGGTGGAACCGGGCGCGCAAGGGGTACAGCTGGCGTACTCGGGGTCAGCGGCCCTGCTGAGCCGGGACGCCACGGGTGACCGGCTCGTCGTCGGCGGGGGTGCCGGCGGCGGCGACCGCGGCACCGGTCAGCGTGGCCAGCATCTCGCGGACGTTGGTCAGCTGGGCGTTGATCGAGTCGCGGCGGTTGGTGAGCGCCGCCAGCTCGCGCTCCGATTCGCTGCGGATCCGGTCGGCCTTGGCGTTCGCGTCGGCCACGATGTCCTCGGACTGGCGCTGTGCGGTCTCCACCGTCTGGCGGGCCCGGCGCTCGGCGTCCGTACGGAGCTTCTCGGCCTCCAGGCGGAGCTGCTCGGCGCGGTGCTCGATCTCGGCGAGACGCTTCTCGGCCTTGGCCTGACGGGACGCGAGGTCGCGCTCCGACTGGTCGCGGCGCTTGGCGAGGTTGGTCTCGAAGTCCGCGGCGGCCTGGGCGGCCTTGGCGCGGGTCTCCTCGAAGAGGGCATCCGCCTCCTCGCGCTTCTGCGCGGCGTCCTTCTGAGCCTCCGTGCGCAGCGAGCCGGCCTCACCCTTGGCCTTCTCGACGATCCGGACGCCCTCGTCCTCGGCCTTCGCCTTGCGCTCGGCGGCGAACGTCTCGGCGTCGTTGCGCACCTGCTGGGCGGCCGACTCGGCGAGCTCGCGGTGCTGCTCGGCGGCGCGACGGGCCTCCTCGCGCAGGTCCTTCGCCTCCTCCTCGGCCAGGCGGAGGATCTTCTCCACACGCGCGCCGAGACCGGCGTACGACGGCTCCGCGTCGTTGACCTGGGCCTGGGCGTTCTGCGTCTCGAGGTGGAGCTCCTCGATGCGCTTTTCCAGAGACGTGATGCGGGTCAGGGCACTATCACGGTCGGCGACGAGCTTGGTAATGCGGTCATCCACCTGACCGCGGTCGTATCCACGTCGCACGAGCTCGAAGCCGAAGGGGGAGGAAGGGTCGCTCATGGGGTTCCTGTCGAATGAGACCGGTGAGGTGTTAGGGGGAATCCTAGGGGCCGGAACGGCGTGTCATCGAGCGGATGCCCTTTTGATCTGGAGAATGACACCTCTTTTGAGTGGCTAACCCCCGCAGGTCTTGCCACTCGGAGGGTTGAACGTTCCTGTCGAAGCACGGGAACTGACAAGGTGACTACCCCTCGGACGACTTGCCACTCGATCGAGTGCCCGCCGCGGCCCCGGCCTTGACGTTACCGGAGGAACCGCCCGAGCCCTTGCCGCCGGCCGCCGGCGTCTCGAAGGACTCCAACGCCTCCAACACGTCCTGGACGCGGGAGATCTCGGTGTTGATGTCCTCGCGCCGGCGCACCAGCAGATCGAGCTCGCGCTTGCCCTCGTCGACCGTGTGCTTCGCCTCGGCCTCGGCGTCGGCCCGCAGCTTCTCGGCCTCGCGGACCAGCGTGGCCTTCTTCTGCTCGGCCTCCTTCAGCAGCGACTCGGCCCGCTTCACCGCGGCGATCCGGACCTTGCTCGCCTCCGAATTGGCGTCCGCCAGCAGCTCCTTGGCCTTGGCCGCCGCCTCGTCGCGCTGCTCCGTCGCCGCCTTCATCAGGTTGTCGACGCGCTCGCCCGCCGTCTTCATCTGCTCGGAGGTCTCCCGCCGGGCCCGGTCGTGCAGTTCCTCGATCTCGCCCTCGATCCGGGCCCGCAGCTCCTCGGCCCGTTCCCGGATCGCCGTGGCGTCCCGGCGCGCGCCGACCAGCAGCTCGTCCGCGTCCGTACGGGCCTGCTCCACCAGGGAGTTGCCCTCGACGGTCGCCTCCGAGGTGATCCGCACGGCCTCCTTGCGGGCCACGCCGACCATCGTGTCGGCCTGTTCCTCGGCCTCGGTGGCGGCGCGCAACGCCTCCTCCTGTGCCTTGCCGACCAGTTGATCGGCCTGCTCCGCGGCATCGGCCCGGCGCTTGGCCGCCGCCTCCCGCGCCTCGTCGAGCAGCCGGTCCGCCTCCTGGCGGGCCTCCGTGCGCAGCTGCTCGGCCGCGGCCTCCGCCTCGGCGCGCACCCGCTCCGCCTCCTCGCGGGTACGGGCCGCGTGCTCCTGCGCCGAGCCGACGGTGGCCGCCGCCTCCGCGCGCAGCCGCTCGGCCTCGTCCACGGCCTCGCCCGAGAGCCGGGCCGCCTGCTGCTTCGCCTCGTCGACCAGCGCGGTGGCCTGCTGCGTCGCCTCCTCCACGCGCTGGGTGGCCTGCTGCGTCGACTCCGTGCCGATCCGCTCGGCCTCGCTCGTCGCCTCGCCCACCAGCCGGTCGGCCTGGGCCGCGGCGTCGGAACGCATCCGGTTGGCGTCCTCGCGGGCCTCGGCGCGGCTGCGCGACGCGTCCTGCTCGGCCGAGGCCAGCGCGTCGGAGGCCTCGGTACGCATCCGCTGGCTGTACTCGGCGGTGTCCGCCCGCAGCCGCTCCGACTCCGTGATCGCGTCCGCGACGGTCCGCTCGGCCATCGCCTTCGCGGCCTCGGACTCCTCCTGCGCCTCCCGGCGGATCCGGGCCGCGTCCTCGCCGGCCCGCTCCCGCTCCGCGTGCGCGTCGGCGCGGACCCGGTCCGCCTCCTCCTGCGCCTCGGACTTCGTCCGCTCCGCGACGTGCTCGGCGGTCGAGCGCAGCCCGGCGATCTCCTCCTCGGCCTGCTCCTGCAGCCCGCTGACCGAATCCCGCACCTGCTGGGCGGTCTGCTCGGCCGCGGAGACCAGCTCGGCCGCCCGGCTGTCCGCCTCCTCGACCAGCCGCTGTGCCTCGGCCTGCGCCTGCTCGACCCGCTTGCGGGCGGAGGCGAGCAGCTCCTCGCTCTGCTCCCGGGCCCGCTCGCGCTCCTGGTTCGCCTCGGTGCGTGCCGCGTCGAGGGTCTCCTCGGCCTCCCGGCGGCGCCGTGAGGCCTCCTCCTGGGCGGCGGCCAGCGCCTCGGCGGCCTCCGTGGCGACCCGGTCCGCGGCGGCGGCGGCCTCGGACCGCACCCGGTCGGCGCTCTCCTGCGCCTCGGACTTCAGCCGCTCGGCCTCGGCCGCGGCCTCGGAGCGCAGCCGTACGGCGACGGACTCGCCCTCCGCACGCGACTGCGACGCGTCCGCAGCGGCCTCGTCACGCAGCCGCTCCGCCTCGGTCTCCGCCTGCTCGCGCAGCGTCCGGATCCGCTCGGCGGCCTCCGCACGCAGCCGCTCGGACTCCTCGTTCGTCTCGCGCCGGATGCGCTCGGCCTCGGCGCGCGCATCCGTGAGTTCCTGCTCGGAGGTGGCGACCTTGGTCTCCGCCTCGGTGTGCAGCCGGGTCAGCTCCTCGGCCGCCTCCGCCTGCCGGGCCGCGACCGCGCGCTCGGTCTCCTCGCGCAGCCCGGACGCCGCCTGCTCGGCCGCGGCGGTGGTCGCGCCGGCCAGCTCCTCGGAGTCGGTACGCAGCTGCTCGGCCTCGGCACGGGCGCGTTCCAGGGCCTCCTCGGCCTGCTTGCGCAGCGCACCGGCCCGCTCGGCCGCCTCGGTGCGGACCCGCTCGCTCTCGGTGCCCGCGGCGCCGCGCAGCTCCTCCGCGTCCGCCTTTGCCTTGGCCAGCAGCTCCTCGGCGGTCTTCGCGCCCTCCTCGATCTGCTGGACGGCCTCGCGGCGGGCCTCACCGCGGATCCGCTCGCCCTCGGCGACCGCCTCGGAGCGCAGCTGCTCGGCCTCGCCGCGCAGCCTGCGCGCCTCCTCCTGCAGCTCGACCGTCTTGGCCCGGTACTCCTTGGTGTCGTCCTTGGCCGCGCCCTTGAGCTGATCGGCCTGCTCGGCGGCCTCGCCGCGCAGCCGGTCCGCCTCGGCCTCCGCCTCGCGGCGGATCCGGTCGGCCTCCTCGCTCGCCGCCCTGGTGGTGGACCTGGCGTCCTCGGACGCCTTGGTCAGCACCTCCTCGGCGCTCCTGGCGGCCTTGGCGAGCTGGGCCGCGGTGTCCTCGGCGGCGGCCGTGCGGGCCTTCTCGGACGCCTCGGACTTCAGCCGGTCCGCCTCGGCCCGCGCGTCGGCGAGCGCCTGCTCGGCCTCCGCCTTGAGCGTCTCGGCGTCCTTGGTCGCCTCGCCGACCAGCCGGGCGATCTCCGACTTGGCCGTACGGGTGCGCTGCTCGTTCTGCGACTCGGCGGCGGCCAGCCGCTTGACCGCGGCCTCCTTCGCCTCGGCGGTGACCTTCTCGGCCTCCAGCCGGGCCTCGCGCAGCTGGGTCTCGGCCTCCTGCATGCGCTGCTCGGCGGTCCGGTTCAGCTCGGCGGTACGCTGCCGGGTCTGCTCGGTCTCGGCCGTCGTCGACGTACGCAGCTGCTCGGCGTGGCTGGTGGCCTCCTGCGCCTGGCTGGAGGCGGCGTCCAGCAGCCGCTCGGCGTCCTTGCGGGCGCGCAGCAGGATCGCCTCGGCCTCGCTCCGGGCCGACTCCGCCTCGGAACCCAGCCGCTGCCGGGTCTCCTCCGCCAGCCGGTTCGCCTCGGCGCGCGCGGCCGTCAGGGACTGTTCGGCCTCGGCCCGCGACTCCTCCAGCAGCCGGCGGGCCTGGGACTCCGTCCTGGCCCTGAGCTGCTCGGCCCAGGCGACGTTCTCGTTGACATGGGACTCGACGGTCTGGCGGCGCTCCGCCAGCTCCTGGTCGAGCCGCTGGCGCCGCTGCACCGCCTCGTTGTGCAGCTCGGCCTGGAGCCGGGCCTGGTGCTCGGCGTGCTCCTGGAGGATCCGCTGCGTCTGCGCGCGGGCGTCGCGGAGCTCCCGCTCGGCGTCGGTGCGCAGCTGTTCCGCCTGGATCTGGGCGTTACGGAGCAACTGCTCGGCCTGGTAGCCGATGTCCGCGCTGTCGTACGCGGGACGGGTCGCGAGATTGCGCCGAGCCTCGTGCAGCTTGGCGCGCAAGACCTCGACCTGGTAACCGAGGTCCTCGGCGTGCTGGACGGCCTTCTCCCGGTCGGTCTTCAGCCGGTCCATCTCGGCTTCGAACCGCGAGAGATGGTCGTCTTCAGCTCGGTGGCTCTCCTGGCGTTCGTAGCCCCGCACTGCGCGGTCCCATCCGTCCCCTGGTCGCAACTCTCCAACGAGTACCGTTCACCGGTGAACGGTCCCCCGGGGAATGGTGACAGATCAACGGCTGGGGACGCGGCGCGGCCCCGACCCGGCCCCGGCCCGGAACAGCCCACTCTACCGGGCCAGGTATCCGGAGGTCAGTGCTCCGCTGCGGACGTGACCAGTTCGGTGAGGACTCCGTGGCAGTCCTTGGGGTGCAGGAAGGTGATCCGGGACCCCATGGAACCCGTCCTGGGCTCCTCGTACAGCACCCTGACCCCCTTCTCCCGGATGTCCGCGGAATCGGCGTCGACATCCGCGGTGCCGAAGGCGATGTGGTGGACGCCCTCCCCGTTCTTCGCCAGCCACTTGCCGACGGCCGAGTCCTCCCGGGTCGGCTCCAGGAGCTGGAGGTAGGAAGCGCCACCGTCGGACGTATCGTTGATCTTGAGCATGGCCTCCCGTACGCCCTGCTCCTCGTTGATCTCGGAATGGAACACCTCGAACCCGTAGGTCGAGCGGTAGAACTCGACGGTCCTGTCGAGGTCGAAACAGGCGATCCCGATGTGGTCGATTCGCGTCAGCATGGAACCAGTGCAACGCCACACGGATGGTTACGCAACGTGCGCGCCGTCACACCCGCTGCCGGATGACGGGCGAGGTACCGCTCAGTACATTCAAGTAAACCCTCGTTCACTCCTCATCCCAAGGGGCGCCCCTCATGTCTGGAACGACCGGTACCACCTCAGTGATCGTCGCGGGCGCGCGTACGCCCATGGGCCGCCTCCTCGGCTCGCTGAAGAGCTTCTCCGGCGCCGACCTCGGCGGCTTCGCCATCAAGGCCGCGCTGGACCGGGCCGGCATCGGCGGCGACCAGGTCGAGTACGTGATCATGGGCCAGGTGCTGCAGGCCGGCGCGGGGCAGATCCCGGCGCGCCAGGCCGCCGTCAAGGCGGGCATCCCGATGAACGTCCCCGCGCTCACCGTGAACAAGGTGTGCCTCTCCGGGCTCGACGCGATCGCCCTCGCCGACCAGCTGATCCGCGCCGGTGAGTTCGACGTCGTCGTCGCCGGCGGCCAGGAGTCCATGACCAACGCCCCGCACCTGCTCCCCAAGTCCCGCGAGGGCCACAAGTACGGCGCGATCGAGATGCTCGACTCCATGGCGTACGACGGTCTGACCGACGCCTACGAGAACATCCCGATGGGCGAGTCCACCGAGAAGCACAACTCCCGTCTCGGGCTGAGCCGCGCCGACCAGGACGAGATCGGCGCCCTCTCGCACCAGCGCGCCGCCGCGGCCCAGAAGAACGGCCTCTTCGAGGCCGAGATCACCCCGGTCGAGATCCCGCAGCGCAAGGGCGACCCGGTCCTCTTCGCCAAGGACGAGGGCATCCGCCCGGAGACGACCGTGGAGTCCCTCGGCAAGCTGCGCCCGGCGTTCGCCAAGGACGGCACGATCACCGCGGGCACCTCCTCGCAGATCTCCGACGGCGCCGCCGCGGTCGTCGTCATGAGCAAGGCCAAGGCCGAGGAGCTGGGCCTGGACTGGATCGCCGAGATCGGCGCCCACGGCAATGTGGCGGGCCCGGACAACTCGCTCCAGTCGCAGCCGTCCAACGCCATCAAGCACGCCCTCAAGAAGGAGGGCCTGGAAGTGGCGGACCTCGACCTCATCGAGATCAACGAGGCCTTCGCCGCGGTCGCCGTCCAGTCGATGAAGGACCTCGGCGTCACCCCGGAGAAGGTGAACGTCAACGGCGGCGCCATCGCGCTGGGTCACCCCATCGGCATGTCCGGCGCCCGCGTGGTGCTGCACCTGGCGCTGGAGCTGAAGCGGCGCGGCGGCGGCACCGGTGCGGCGGCGCTGTGCGGCGGCGGCGGCCAGGGCGACGCACTGATCATCCGCGTTCCGGGCAAGTAACAGGCAGTACGCGGTACACGTAGAGCACCCAGCGAGTGAACGGAGCGGTGATGGTGGACGTCCCCACCCTGGTCGAGCAGGCACGTGCGGGCCGGCCGCGGGCCGTGGCCCGGCTCATCTCCCTGGTGGAGGGGGCGTCGCCGCAGCTGCGCGAGGTGATGGCGGCCCTGGCGCCGCTGACCGGCAACGCGTACGTCGTCGGCCTGACCGGCTCACCAGGTGTCGGCAAGTCGACATCGACGTCGGCGCTGGTCTCGGCGTACCGGCGGGCCGGCAAGCGGGTCGGCGTCCTGGCCGTCGACCCGTCCTCGCCGTTCTCCGGCGGGGCGCTCCTCGGTGACCGGGTCCGGATGTCGGAGCACGCCTCCGACCCGGGCGTCTACATCCGGTCCATGGCCACCCGCGGCCATCTGGGCGGCCTCGCCTGGTCGGCACCGCAGGCGATCCGGGTGCTGGACGCGGCGGGCTGCGAGGTGATCCTCGTGGAGACGGTCGGCGTCGGTCAGTCGGAGGTGGAGATCGCCTCCCAGGCCGACACCTCCGTCGTCCTGCTGGCCCCCGGCATGGGCGACGGCATCCAGGCGGCGAAGGCCGGAATCCTGGAGATCGGCGACGTGTACGTCGTCAACAAGGCCGACCGGGACGGCGCGGACGCCACCGCGCGCGAGCTCAACCACATGCTGGGCCTCGGCGAATCGAGGGGCCCGGGCGACTGGCGGCCGCCGATCGTGAAGACGGTCGCCGCCCGGGGCGAGGGCATCGACGAGGTCGTCGAGGCGCTGGAGAAGCACCGGGCGTGGATGGAGGAGCACGGGGTGCTCGCCGAGCGGCGCACGGCGCGTGCGGCCCACGAGGTCGAGACCATCGCCGTGACCCGGCTGCGCGAGCGGATCGGCGACCTCCACGGCGACCGCCACCTCGGCGCGCTGGCCGAACGCATCGTGGCGGGCGGCCTCGACCCGTACGCGGCGGCGGACGAACTGGTGGCGGGACTCACCGGCGAGGTGTGATCCGAAGGGACGGCCGGGCGGGTCCGGAGCGGCGTGCGGGCCGCTTCCGGACCCGCCCGGCCGTGCGTTCCGGCCGTTCCGCCCGGCGCTGCCGGGCATGACGTGTCCGTGGCAGGATTGCCGCCGGATGCGCACGGGGGTGTCCGCCGATTCATGCGTACCGACGGGGGGAGTGGCGCATGCTGGGTCCGCTGCGGGAGGACTCGCCGAGACGGATCGGTCCGTACGGGATACGGGCCAGGCTCGGCGCGGGCGGCATGGGGGAGGTCTTCCTCGGTGTCAGGGACGGCGGCGGTGAACCGGTCGCCGTCAAGACCGTCCGCCGCGACGTGGCCAAGGACCCCGGATTCCGCAGCCGATTCCGCCGCGAGATCACCGTCGCCCGGTCCGTCGCCGGACCCCATCTCGCCCCGCTGCTCGACGGGGACGCCGACGCCGAGGTGCCCTGGCTCGCCACCGGATACGTGGCCGGGCCCGACCTGTCCGCCGCCGTCCGCCGGGCGGGGGCGATGGACGAGGCCGAGGTACGGATGCTCGGCGCCGGACTCGCCCGCGCCCTGTCGGCCGTGCACGCGGCCGGGATCGTCCACCGCGACGTGAAGCCCGGCAATGTGATGCTCGCGGCGGACGGCCCCCGCCTGATCGACTTCGGGATCGCCCGCGACTTCGGCGCGACCCCGCTCACCACCACCAGCCGCATGGTCGGCAGCCCGTCCTTCATGTCCCCGGAACACGTGGCGGGCAGCGGACGCGTCGTCCCCGCCTCGGACGTCTTCTGTCTCGCCTCCGTGCTCTGCCACGCCGTCACCGGACGCGACCCCTTCGGCGACGGGCCGGTCGCCGCCGTGCTCTACCGGGTCAAGTACGTCGAGGCCGATCTCGACGACGTTCCGGACGTGCTGCGGGCCGTACTGGACCGCTGCCTGGTCGCCGACCCGGCCGCCCGCCCGGCCGCCGCCGAACTCGCGGAGCTGCTCGACGCCGGAGCGGCGGACCGGTGGCCGGACCCGGTGACGCAGCACATCGCCGAGCACGGGCGCGAACTGGCCCGGGTCGTCGCGCTGGGCGGCCCGCTGCTGCCGGGGTACACCCCGACCGAGGTGACCGCCGACAGCCGGCCCGCGCTCCACCAGCTGCCCACCCAGGGCCCCGGTCCCGTCCAGGCCCCGCCCGCCGCCCCCGACCCGCACAGCACACCCACCCAGGGGCCCGGTCTCGCCCCGCCCGCCTTGGGCACCACCCAGGCACCGCCATCCCGCCGCTCCCGTCGTGCCCTGGCCCTCTCCCTGGCCGCGCTGATCGTGCTGGGCGCGGCGACCGGAGGGATCCTGGCCTGGCGCAACAACCAGAAGGCCCCCGGAGGGACCGCGCGCGGGGGCGGGGCACCCGCCGTCCGCATCGTGGCGGGCGTGGACGAGAACGGCGGCCCGGACGCCTCGGGCACGGTCCCGTACGGCCGCGATGTCCGTCCGGCGGGGTGGAAGAAACCCTGGAAGGGGAAGTTCGCCGGATCGCCGATCGGCTGCGCCGCGGGGCGCGACGTGGTGGTCTGCCGGAAGGCCGACGGCACGTACGAAGCCCTGTCGGCGGCGGACGGGCACCGGATGTGGACGCTGGACACGGGGGAGACGTCCCGTGCCGCGGGCTGGGGGCCGACCGGCCAGTTCTTCATGCCGGCCAGCGCCACCCGTCCCGCCGTGTACGACGACGCCGTGCTGCTCGCCGCCGGTTACCGTCTGCAGGCGCTGGACGCGCGCACGGGGAAGGTCCGCTGGGAGACCCGGTCGGGCGGCGCGCAGAGCCTGGAGAGCGCGCCGCTGGTCGTCGGCGGCCTGGTCCTCGCCTCCACCACCTGGTCCTCCGAGGGGGCCGAGCTCGCCGCCTACGACCTGGGCAACGGCAGGCAGAAGTGGCACGAGTCCCTCTCCGCCAAGGACATCGCCAAGGCCCAGCGGGGCAATTTCTGGCCGGTCGCCACCGACGGCGAGGTGGTCTACGCGATCGGTCTGGACGGCCCGAAGGCGTTCCGTCCCAAGGACGGCGCGCGGCTCGGCACGGCGGAGGGCGGGAGTGCGTCGTGCGGGGACGTGCGGCTGCGGGGCCCGTACGCCTACTGCACCACCTACGCCCGCAACGGCGACTCCTCCGGCGTCGGCACCGACATGACCGTGCGCCGGATGTCGGCGGGCACGCTCAAGGAACAGGGCAAGGTCCCGGTGGACCCCGCGTTCGTCGCCGGGGCGGACGTCAACGCGCTCGACGACCGGGTGGTGGTCATCCGCCGCGGCAACAAGTACGTGCCGGAGGTGCCCGACGAGCTGGTCGTCGTCGGCCGCGAGAACGGCCGGACCCTCGGTCGCTTCCCGCTGGCCGTGAAGGCGGGCGAGGGCATGAGCGACCCGTCCTCCGACGCCCTGATCGTCGCGGACACCATCGTGTGGGCGGACAGCACGACGCTCTGCACCGTCCCGGTCCGCCCCGACGGCACCCTCGGCGCCCTGGTCAGGACCCGCCTCGTGGGCGCCCCGGGCCCGAGCCGCACGCCCGACTACGACATGGCGGACGGCATCCAGCTGGACAAGGAGCTGAACGACCCGCAGGTGCTGCCGGTCGGCGGCGTCGTCCATGTCGTGTACGACGACGGCACCACGCTCTCCGTACCGCTGCCCGAGTGAACGACGGACCGCCCGAGGGGACCGCGCAGTGATCGAGCCGCTTCCACCCGGCAGAGCCCGGCTGATCGGCCCGTACCAGCTTCTCGGACTGCTGGGCGCGGGCGGCATGGGCGAGGTGTACCTGGCCCGCCCCGCCGGTGCCCCGGACCCGTACGACGGGCTGGTCGCGCTGAAGACCGTCCGTGCCGATCTCGACCTGGACGACGGCTTCCGCATCCGCTTCCGGCGTGAGATCGACGCGGCGGGCGCCGTGCGCAGCCCGCACTCCGCGTCCCTTGTCGGCGGCGACGCGGGCAGCCGGCTGCCCTGGCTGGCGACCGAGTACGTCCCCGGCCCCTCGCTCGCCGAGGCGGTGATCCACGGCGGTCCGATGCCCGAGCCGGTGGTCCGTGAGATGGGCGCCGGTCTCGCCCGCGCGCTCGCCGACATGCACGCCGTACGCGTACTCCACCGCGACCTCAAGCCGGGCAACGTACTGCTCGGCGCCGACGGGCCGAAGGTGATCGACTTCGGGATCGCCCAGGCCTTCGACGCCACCCAGCTCACCCGGACCGGGGTGGTGGTCGGCAGCCCCGGCTACATCTCGCCCGAGCACGTCAACGGCTCACGGGCGCTCGTACCCGCGTCGGACGTCTTCTGCCTCGGTGCGGTGCTCGCCTTCGCGGCGACCGGCCGGGGCCCGTTCGACGACTCCGACATGGCCGCCGTGATCTTCCGGATCGCCCAGGGCGAGGCCGAACTCTCCCGCGTGCCACCGCAGTTGCGCGCGGTGATCGAGGAGTGCCTGCGCAGTGAGGCCGAGGCCCGCCCGACGCCCCAGCAGCTGGCCGAGCTGCTGCTGCCGGTCCCCGCGCCCCGAGGAGCCTTCCCCTGGACACAGGCGGTACGGGGGCAGCTCGCCGCGCACGCGGCGGCGGCGCGCGCCGTCGCGGCGGCAGTCGCGCCGGCCGCCGCCGCACCGCCCGCCCCGCTCGCCGCACCGCACCCCGGCGGTCCCGCCCTCGCCCCGACGCCCGTCGTGCCGGTGGCCGTACCGGGTGACCGGCGGGGCAACAAGGGGCTGTGGATCGCGTCGGCGGCAGCGGCCACGGTGGTGTGCGTGGTGCTGGGCGCGGTGCTGCTGCCGGGGCTCTTCGAGGGGGACGGCGGAGGCGGTGACGACGCGGGCGGCGGTGCGCGGCCGACCGCTTCCGCCTCGGACGCCGCGCGGGCGAAGGCGGGACCGGCAGTCATTCCGGGCGCGGACGCGGGCCACACCGGGGACTTCGGGGCGGCCGGCACCGATGTCTCCAGTAAGCCGGCGGGCTGGAAGGCGTGGAAGACCAGGGTCGAGAACGGATCGGTGGAGTGCGTACTCGCGGATACCTCCCTGGTCTGCGGCGGCCCGCAGCGCATCACCGTGCTGGACGCCGCGAACGGCAAGCAGCGCTGGCGGACCGAGCCGGGCAGGCCGGGCAGTGGACCGGCCTCGGTGGCCGCCGTCATCGGCACCACCGTCTACGCCTTCCACGAAGGTGCGCTGGTGGCGCTCGGCCTGGACGACGGTACGCGGAAGTGGCGGGAGCCGCTGCCCGAAGGCACCCGGGTGACCGGCTCCGTCCAGTCCGGCGGAGTCCTGTACTACGCCACGAGGGCCACCGGCACGGGCGCGGCCAGGATCCTCGCCCACCAGCTCACCGGCGGGCAGACCCACAAGTGGGACAAGCCGTGGGACGACCCGGCAGCCGAGGCGGAACTGTCGTTCGCGGACGGTCGGCTCGTCGCGGTCGGAGACGGTGTCACCGTCCTCAAGGGCGCGGACGGCGCACGGCTGGCAGCCATCGGTGCCGGTGACATCGCCTGCCGTACGCCGGTCCTGAAGGGCAAGGAACTCCTCTGCGCGGGCTCGAACGGCCTGACGGTCGTCGATGTGACGGCCCCGCAGAACCGCCGCATGCTCGCCGACGGCGTGGACATCGCCTACCGGCCCGTCGTGTCGCGGGACGGCAGGGTCGTGGTGAGCAGCCGGACGCGGGCGTACGCGTTCGGCCTGGCCGACGGGAGGCAGTACTGGGCGACGTACGACGGCGGCGAGACGCTGCACGACGGGGGCGTGCCTGCCGTGGCCGGCGACAAGGCCGTTGTCGTGAAGGAGCAGAACATCGTCGCGTTCGCCATGGACTCCGAGGGAGAGGCGGAGAACGCGGGCTCGCGCCTTCCCACGAACTGGCCCGCCGGGAAACAGGACCCCGCGTCGATCTCGTACCTCGCCCGGGGCGACGCGATGTTCCTGGGCTTCGGCGACGGGACGGTCATCTCCGTCTACGTGCCCTAGGGGCATTCGTTCGGATCGTGCCGGGCTCGCGGGGCCCGGCACGCGCACTCGCCGCGTTGTCGTCAGTCGCCGGGGCTCCGCCCCGACTCCCTCCTCCGCCTTGCGAGCGCACGCACCGGGTCCCGCTCCCCGATCCGGCCCGATCCCAGACGAAAGACCCTAGTCGTCGTCCCCGTCACGGTCGTCGTCGTGGCCGTCGTCCGACCGGTCCACCGTCACCTTGCCCGTGCCCGCGTCGACGTTCAGCTCGTGCCGCTTGCCGTCCTTGCCCCGGACGTCGACCTCCCAGTGCGGCGCCGCGCCGCTCCGGTCGTCGTGGTCGTCCTCCAGGTCGACCGAGGTGACCGTCCCCGGGTTCGCCTTCAGCGCGGCGTCGACCGCCGCGTCCGGCGACACCCGGGCCGAGCGGGGCGCGTGCCGGTCGCGGTCGTCGTCATCGTCGGAGACGTGCTTGCCGAGCACCTTGCCGTTGCCCGCGTCCACCGTCACGTCGTGCCAGGCCTTGTCGGAGCCGTACACGTCGAGCTCCCAGACGAGCCCGCCGTCCTCGTCGTCCAGCTCGGCCTCGGTGACCGTGCCGGGGACGGCCTCGACGGCGGCCGCGATCGCTTCCTGCACGCCGACCCGGGCGGTGTCACCGCTCTTCGCACTGGACCGGGACCCGTGGTCGTGGCCGTCGTCGCCCGCGAAGGCGACCGCCGTGGCTGCCCCGCCGCCGGCGAGCACGGCCGCGGTGACGGCGGCGATGACGATCTTGCGCTTCATGAGGGTTCCTCCCCGATCGGGTGGCCGGTTTCGACGAGGACCACATTGCCGGGGTGATGCTGAACGCAGCCTGAAGCCACCTGAAGGCGTCTTCAGGTTCGGTTTGCGACCCTGTGCGCATGCGCCTGTTGATCGTGGAGGACGAGAAGCGGCTCGCGACGGCCCTGGCCGCGGGGCTCACCGCCGAGGGCTTCGCCGTGGACGTGGTCCACGACGGCCTCGAAGGGCTGCACCGGGCCGCCGAGGGCGCGTACGACCTCGTCGTCCTCGACATCATGCTGCCCGGGATGAACGGCTACCGCGTCTGCGCCGCCCTGCGCGCCGCCGGGCACGAGACGCCGATCCTGATGCTGACGGCGAAGGACGGGGAGTACGACGAGGCGGAGGGCCTCGACACCGGGGCCGACGACTACCTGACCAAGCCCTTCTCGTACGTCGTGCTGGTGGCCAGGATCCGGGCGCTGCTGCGGCGCCGGGGCGGCGGCTCCGGTTCGCCGGTGGTCACCGTCGGCGCCCTGCGCATGGACACCGCCGCCCGCCGCGTCCACCTCGGCGAAGCCGAAATCACCCTCACCACCAAGGAGTTCGCGGTGCTGGAGCAGCTCGCGCTGCGGTCCGGCCAGGTGGTGAGCAAGGCGGACATCCTCGAACACGTCTGGGACTTCGCCTACGACGGCGACCCGAACATCGTCGAGGTGTACGTGAGCGCGCTGCGCCGCAAGCTCGGCGCGGCCGCCATCCGCACGGTGCGCGGCGCCGGATACCGGCTGGAGGCGCTGTGAGATCGGTACGGGCCAGGGCCGCGCTCGGCGCCACCGTGGTGGTCGCCCTCGCGCTGATCGGCGCCGGGCTCTCCGTGCTCCTCGTCCTGCGCGCCAACCTCACCGGCCAGGCAGGGCTGCAGGCCGAGGTGGTGGCCCGGGAGGTGGCCGGTCAGCTGGCCCTCGACGTGCCGTACGACCGGCTGGAGATGCGCGACGAGGAGGACCATCCGGTCCAGGTGACCGACGAGGACGGGCGGGTCGTCGCCGTCTCCAAGGACCTCCAGGCGATCTCCGGCACCGGCACCGACCGGGTCACACCGCTCCCGTCACCGACCGCCGGGGCATCCGGCGGCGGGAGCGACGACGACAACGGGGGCGACGACAACGGGCGCGACGACGGCGGCGATGACGACGACCGCGCCACCCCCGCCCCCGGCCGCGGTGAAGTCGACTCCGACGAACCGGACTTCGGCAACGGCACCGCCACCGTCGACGGCGAGACGGCCGACTACCGTTTCGCGTCCGTGCAGGCGACCACCCCCGCCGGGGTGACCCTGACCGTCCACGCGGGCGCCCCGCTGGCCGCCGAACAGGAGGCCGTGGGCACGGTGCGCGGCGCGATGCTGATCGGGCTGCCGGTGCTGCTGCTCGTCGTCGCCGGGGTGACCTGGCTGGTGACCCGGCGGGCGCTGCGCCCGGTCGAGGGCATCCGGCGCGAGATGGCCGCGATCACCGCCTCGGAGGACCTGAGCCGGCGGGTGCCGGAGCCCGGCTCGCGCGACGAGATCGCCCGGCTGGCCCGTACGACCAACGAGACGCTCACCGCCCTGGAGGCCTCCGTCGAGCGGCAGCGGCGGTTCGTCGCGGACGCCTCGCACGAACTGCGCAGCCCGATCGCCTCGCTGCGCACGCAGCTGGAGGTGGGCGCGGCCCACCCGGAGCTGCTGGACGTGCCGGGCGCGGTCGCCGACACCGTACGGCTCCAAACGCTGGCCGCCGATCTCCTGCTGCTGGCCAGGCTGGACGCGGGGGAGCGGCCGGGGCTCGCGGCGCTGGACCTGGGCGCGCTGGTCCGCGAGGAGGTCTCGCAGCGCACCGGGGACCGGATCGCCGTGGCGGTCTCGGTGCCGGACCCCGGGCGGCTCGAAGTGGCCGGTTCGCGCGGGCAGTTGGCGCGGGTGATCGGCAATCTGCTGGACAACGCCGAGCGTCACGCGCGCAGCACGGTGACGGTCTCGGTGCGCGCGGCGGAACGGGGCGGTGTGGTCGTCGCCGTCAGCGACGACGGGGCGGGAGTGCCGCCCCAGGAGCGGGAGCGGATCTTCGAGCGCTTCGTACGGCTCGACGACGCCCGCACCCGGGACGACGGCGGCGCGGGCCTGGGCCTGGCCATCGCCCGGGACGTGGCCGTCCGGCACGGCGGGCGGCTGACGGTGGACGGTGCGCGGGAGGGCGGCGCCCGGTTCGAGCTCTGGCTGCCCGGAGCCCGCTGAACGCCGCCCGGCGCCGGGGTCACACCTTGCCGCGTCGTCCCCGGAGGTGTTCCGCGACCGGGGTCAGCGCCGCGTGCAGGTCCGCCAGCGCCTGGGGTGTCAGCAGGTCAATGAAGTGCTTGCGGACCGAGGCCACGTGGTGCGGTGCCACCTTGCGCATCGTCTCCGCTCCGTCCTCGGTGAGGACCGCGTACAGACCCCGCCGGTCGGACTCGCAGTTCTCCCTGCGGACCAGGCCCGCGGTCTCCATACGGGTGATCTGGTGCGAGAGCCTGCTCTTGGACTGCAGCGTCGCGGCGGCGAGGTCGCTCATCCGCATGCGCTGGTCGTCCGACTCCGAGAGGTTGACCAGGATCTCGTAGTCGTTGTTGGTCAGGCCGAACGGCTGGAGATCCTTCTCCAGCTGGTGCATCAGCAGCCTGCTGACGTCCAGGTGGGTGCGCCAGGCGCACTGCTCCGCGTCGTTCAGCCAGCGCGTGGCCGTCTCGGTCTCCATATATGGATTCTACCTAAGAAGTTGAAAGCCGGACGAAGTAGATGGGTGTGACGGTCGGCACCCGTCCGTCAGACGGGTCCGGGAGCGGGGTGCGGACGTTCGACGTCACACTCCGCAGACTACCGTTCACAAACCGAAGCGACGTTGGAGGTCCCCGAGCTGACCGGGCATACGGGGTGTGGCGCCAGGTTGACTCCCGCCGCCCGGGACCCCGGCCTGGCCCGGCACCGCACCCGTCGGCTGTTCGGCCATCAGGATCTCCGTCGACTGGAGCAGCACCGTGCCCGCGCCGACGAACTCGAACTGGTGCTCCTCGCCCGAGGTGCCCCCGATCCCCGTCAGTGACCGCAGCCCGCCCAGTACGCCCGTCATGTAGCCGTGGTCGTAGTGGTGGCACGGCGAGGGGCAGTCCGCCCAGCCCACCAGGGCCTGCGGGTCGACCCGCAGCGGCGGCTCCATGAAGACCACCGGCCCGTTGGAGGCGGCCACGAACTTCCCCGTACCGATCAGAGTCAGAAAACCCGGCACGATCGACTGCTTGAGTGCCAGCGACGGCTGGTACGCGAGGAGGTTGCCCGACCGGATCGTCAGATTCCCGTCGTCCAGGTCGTAGGAGTTCACATCGAAGGCCCGGTCCGCGAGCAGCATCTTGCCGCTGCCCTCGGCCACCACCCAGTCGCCGGCGTGCAGCGGTGAGTGGAAGCTCGTGCGGATCAGCCGCTCGAAGCGGCCGTGACCGACGCCGTTGAAATCGATCCGCCCGTAGTAGGCGATCATCTTGCCCTTCTGCAGGAACCACTGGCTCCCCTTGAGCTCCACGCAGAAGGTGTACGCGTTGACGTTGTCGTCCGACGGCAGCGTCATCGGGTCGAAGACCACGGGCGTGCTCACAGCTTCTCCTCCGAGGCCTGGACGTACACCGCGCCGTTTCCGCTCAGCTCCAGCTGGAACGCCTCGCCGGAGCCGCGCCCCACCATGTCGCGCCAGCCGAGCGCGGTCGAGAGCTTGTTCCGTACGTCGCCGTGGTGCGCGACGTACGCCTGCGGGTCCACATGCACGTCGCGGCCCGGGGTGATCGGCAGCTCGATCACCCCGCCGTGGGCCATCACCGCGACCGCGCCGTGGCCCTTGAGCGTGGTGGTGAACAGACCCTGCCCGGTCACCTGGCCGCGCACCATGCCCATCACGCCGCCCTGCGAGCCCATGAACATCGTGCCCTGCTGGAGCGTCCCGTCGAAGGCGAGCAGCCGGTCGGCCTCCACGTACAGGGTGTCGCCGCTCAGCTCGATCACCTGGATGTGATGGCCACCGTGGCCGAACATCACCGTTCCGCTGCCCTCGACCGTCATCAGCGGGGTCGCCTCGTTCGCCACCCGCCGGCCGATCATCGACATCACGCCGCCCTGGCCGCCCTGGATGTTCGGCGTGAACGACACCTCGCCGCGGTAGGCGAGCATCGCGCCCCGCTGGCTGTACATCTTCTGGCCGGGAACCACCGTCGCCTCGACCATCTTCGAGTTGATCTCGCGGAACGGCATCAGACATCACCCCCGATGGTGTTCCGCTCGCTCGGCTGGACGTAGACGATGCCCTCGCCCTCGAACCGGATCTGGAAGGACTCCCCGGAACCTTCGCCGATCAGCGTCCGGAAGTTCACCCCGGACTGGAGGTGCTGCTGGAGCTTGCCCTGGTGGGCGATGTAGGCGCCGGGGTCGACGAACAGCGGGTACTGGGGCGAGACCCGCAGCGCCACCGCCGAGCCGTCCGACATGATCGCCACCTGGCCGGTTCCCTCGACGGTGGTGGTGAACAGCCCGTTGCCGCTCGCCCCGCCGCGCAGGCCGGTGAAGGTGGTGCCGGTGCGCAGCCCGGCGTCGGTGCACAGCAGGTTGCTCGCCTCGACGTAGAGCTTGTCGCCGTGCAGCGGGACGAGGTTGATCTCGCTCGCGCGGTCCGCGAAATAGCAGGTGCCCTGGCCGGTCACCTCCATCACGGACATGTGCTCGCCGGTCAGGCGCCGGGTCACCATGCCGCGCAGCCCGTCACCGCCGCCGGTCATCTTCTTGAACGTCATCCGGCCGTCGTAGGCGACCATCGAGCCGTTCTTCGCCCTGACGGCGTCGCCGGCCAGATCGACGGCGAGCGTCCTGCTGCCTTGGAGTCGGAACATTGCCACGGAGCGACGTTAACGGCAGGCCCCCCGGCCGGGACAGGGCCCGAGGGAGGATCCGGCCCCCTGAACCGCCCCTGATACGCATCCGGTACCGGATGCGTACGCAACCGGGACGTATCCCCGGCGGTCCATCCGGCCCCCGGCGCCGGGAGCCGCACGCACCGATGCCACAATGGGGCGAGCTTGTGCCTGTATTCACAAGCTGTCACCGTCCTCCCACCGAAGGTGCCCCCGTGGACATCAAGACCGCTACCGCCCTGCACCGGCTGCGCCTCATCTCGATTCCCGAGGCGCTCTCCTTCCCCGCGCTGATCATCTTCGGCTCGGTCCTCAGCCGGGTCTCCGACATCGACTTCCTGATGATGCCGCTCGGCATCCTGCACGGCGTGCTCTTCGTGATCTACGCCGTCCTGCTGCTCGATGTCTGGTCCAAGACCAAGTGGCCGCTGAAGCGCGTGGCGTTCTTCTTCCTGCTCGCGCTGCTGCCCTTCGGCGGTCTGTACGGCGACAAGCTGCTCAAGCGCTACGAGGCCGACGGCGTCATCGCCGCCCGCGCCCGCCGCGAGGGCGTGGTGAGCGCATGATCGTCGCGTTCTCGGTCAGTCCGCTGGGAGTCGGCGAGGACGTCGGCGAGTACGTCGCCGACGCCGTCCGGGTCGTCCGCGAGTCCGGCCTGCCCAACCGCACGGACGCCATGTTCACCTCCATCGAAGGTGAATGGGACGAGGTCATGGACGTCGTCAAGCGGGCCGTCGCCGCCGTCGAGGCCCGCGCCGGACGCGTCTCCCTCGTACTGAAGGCCGACATCCGCCCCGGTGTCACCGACGGACTGACCTCCAAGGTCGAGACGGTCGAGCGGTACCTCGCGGACTGACGCCCCGCCCGCGATTCCCGATGGCGAGCCCCCGGCCCCGGCCGGGGGCTCGCCTCATTCCCCCCGGCCGCGCTCCGGCACGGCCAGGGCGATCCCGAGCGGAGTCCGCTCGTACAGCACCTGATGCCCGTACCGGCGCGACGTGAGCAGCCCCGCCGCACGCAGCACCGACAGATGCTCCGACACGGAGGACACCGCGAGGCCCAGACGGTGCGCGAGCGCGCTCGGGCCGGCCGGTTCGTCGAGCGCGCACAGGACATCGGCCCGGCCGCGCCCCAGCAGCCGGGCGAGCGCCTGCGGGGTGCGGTCGGCGGGTTCCGTCCACAGCCCGCCGATGCCGCGCGCCGGGTAGACGATCGCGGGCTGCCACGGCGGTTCGAAGCCGCTGACCGCGTCCGGCCAGCAGAAGACGCTGGGGATCAGGACCAGCCCCTGCCCGCCCAGCACCCGGGTGTGCCTGCCGCGCGTCCCGATGATGGTGAGCGTCGAATCCGACCACCTCAGCTGGGGACTCAGCTCACCCAGCAGCCGCTCGAAGCCGACCGCGGCGAGCCGCCGCGAGTGGTAGGCGATGTCCGCCTCCAGGAGTGCGCGCAGCCGTGGCCAGTGCGGCTCGATCAGCACCCGCCAGGCCTGTTCCAGCAGGTCGGCCAGGTACCGGGCGGTCCCGACCGGATCGGCGAGCATCGCCTGTCCGGTGGGGGAGCGCAGCAGTTCTGGCCGATTGGCCAGCGACAGCGCGATGTCCCGGCGGGCGACCTCCGGATCGACGGACCGCACCCCGGCGATCTCCTCCTCGAAAGTGGTGACCGGACCGGGCGGCGGCGGGCTGAAGAAGTCCGGGTTGTGCCCGCGCCGTGCCATCAGCTGCCACAGCGGACCGAGTTCGAGGCCGTCGGCCGCGTCGCGGATCAGCCGGAGCCATGGCAGGTGGTACCCGTGCCGCTCGGGCTGGGCCAGGACACGCACGGCTGCCTGGGTCTCGCCGAGCGGTGACAGCGCGAACCGGCAGCGCAGCAGATCGCTCTCGTCGAGGTGCAGCCGGAACGACACGTGCGGACCTCCCCCGCTGTAACTTTCGGTGTGGGCCGAAAGTCTACGGAGAGCCGCCGCAGGCCCCCAGGCTGCGACCATGCCGTCAGACACCGAAAACCCAGCGCTCCCTCCTGCCATCGAGACGACCGCCACCGACACGACCGGCACCGGTACCTCCGGCGGCTACCGCGCCGTCTTCGCCGTCCGGGAGTTCCGGGCGGTCTTCGCCGCGCATCTGCTCTCCCTCCTCGGCGTCGTCGTCAGCGAGCTCGCCCTCACCGTCCTGGTGTACGGGCTCACCGGCTCGCCCCTGCTCAGCGCGCTCACCTTCGCGCTCGGCCTTCTCCCGTACCTGGTGGGAGGCACCCTCTTCGCCGGGGTCGCCGACCGGTACCCCGCCCGCCGGGTCCTCGTCACCTGCGATCTGATCTGTGCCGGCTGCGTCACCGTGATGGTGCTGCCGGGCACCCCGGTCGGCGGACTGCTCGCGCTGCGCTGCCTGATCGCCGCCGTCTCGCCGGTCTTCACCGGGACGCGGATGGCGGCCCTCACCGACATCCTGGGCGAGGGCGAGCGCTACATCCTCGGCCGTTCGCTGCTGCGGATCGTCTCGCAGAGCGCGCTGCTCGCGGGCTTCGGGGCGGGCGGGGTGCTGCTCGCCGTGTTCTCGCCCCGGGGTGCGATCACGGTCACCGCGGTGACCTTCCTCTGCTCGGCGGCCCTGCTCCGCTTCGGCACCCGGGACCGGCCCGCCAGGTCCGGCGGGGACCGTCGTGGCGCCCTGCTCGGGGAATCGCTCGCCGGAGCCCGCGACCTGCTCGGGAACCGCAGGATCCGCGCGCTGATGCTGCTCTTCTGGGTGCCCCCGTTGTTCGTCGTCGCACCGGAGGCGCTGGCCGCCCCGTACGCGGACGAGATCGGGGCCGGCCCCGTCGTGCTCGGACTGCTGATGTGCGCGATGCCCGTCGGCCAGATCGTCGCCGAGCTCTACGTCGGCACGGCGCTCGGTTCCCGGCTGCGCGCCCTGGTCGTGCTGCCGGCCGCCGTCGCGGGACCGCTGCCCCTGCTGGTGTACGGCCTGCGCCCCGGCGCGGTCGCCACCGCGCTCGCGCTGGTGCTCGCCGGGGCGGGCGGGGCGTACGTCATCGGCCTCGACCAGTGGTTCGTCGAAGCCGTCCCGGAGGAACTGCGCGGCAGGGCCATGACCCTGCTCACCGCCGGACTGATGACGCTCCAAGGGGTCGGCATGGCCCTCGCCGGGCTCGCCGCCGAGTTCCTCCCCGTGCACCAGGTGGTCGCCGGAGCCGGTGCGGTCGGCGCCCTCTGCCTGCTGCCGCTCGTCCTGGAGGTCAGGAGGACCGCCCCCGCCCACCGTATTCGGACCGAAGTTCGAGACGGGGCTGACCAGCATATGACCAGTGGGTAAGGTCGGTGCCGTGCCGAAGCCGCTCAGTCTCCCCTTCGATCCCATCGCCCGCGCCGACGAACTCTGGCAGCAGCGCTGGGGCCCCGTGCCCTCGATGGGGGCGATCACCTCGATCATGCGCGCCCAGCAGATCCTGCTCGCCGAGGTCGACGCGGTCGTCAAACCGTACGGACTGACCTTCGCGCGGTACGAGGCGCTGGTGCTGCTCACCTTCTCCAAGGCCGGTGAGCTGCCGATGTCCAAGATCGGCGAGCGGCTCATGGTCCACCCCACCTCCGTCACCAACACCGTGGACCGGCTGGTGCGCTCCGGCCTGGTCGCCAAGCGCCCCAACCCCAACGACGGCCGCGGCACCCTCGCCTCCATCACCGAGAAGGGCCGCGAGGTCGTCGAGGCGGCGACCAAGGACCTGGTCGACATGGAGTTCGGGCTCGGTGTGTACGACGCCGAGGAGTGTGCGGAGATCTTCGCCATGCTGCGCCCGCTGCGGATCGCCGCCCAGGATTTCGAAGAGGCGTGACGGAGGGCGCACGGGGCGTAGAACGGCGTTTCGAGAGTCCGGCCCGCTGCAAGATCGCCCCGGCCGTCCGGTTACGCTCGATGCCATGAAACGCAGTGTGCTGACCCGGTACCGGGTGATGGCCTACGTCACCGCCGTCATGTTGCTGGTGCTCTGCACCTGCATGGTCTTCAAGTACGGCTTCGACAAGGGCGAGGGCCTGACGCTCGTCGTCTCCCAGATCCACGGTGTGCTCTACATCATCTACCTGATCTTCGCCTTCGACCTCGGCTCCAAGGCGAAGTGGCCGATGGGCAAGCTGCTCTGGGTGCTGGTCTCCGGCACCATCCCGACGGCCGCGTTCTTCGTCGAGCGCAAGGTCGTCCGCGAGGTCGAGCCGCTGATCGCCGACGGCGCCCCCGCGACCGCCGAGGCCTGACCCGGCCGGACCCCGGTCCGCGCCGCCCGAACCGCCCCGTGCGAAGCACCGGGCGGTTTCCCATCGACATTTACTAGGACGTCCTAGTAAATTCGATGGTATGGACGCTGACGCGATCGAGGAAGGCCGCCGCCGCTGGCAGGCCCGTTACGACAAGGCCCGCAAGCGTGACGCGGACTTCACCACACTCTCCGGGGATCCGGTGGAGCCCGTGTACGGCCCCCGCCCCGGGGACACGTACGAGGGATTCGAGCGGATCGGCTGGCCCGGCGAGTACCCCTTCACCCGGGGGCTGCACCCCACCGGCTACCGCGGCCGGACCTGGACCATCCGCCAGTTCGCCGGCTTCGGCAACGCCGAGCAGACCAACGAGCGCTACAAGATGATCCTCGCCGCGGGCGGCGGCGGGCTCAGTGTCGCCTTCGACATGCCGACGCTGATGGGCCGCGACTCCGACGACCCCCGTTCGCTCGGCGAGGTCGGGCACTGCGGCGTGGCCATCGACTCCGCCGCCGACATGGAGGTCCTCTTCAAGGACATCCCGCTCGGCGACGTCACGACGTCCATGACGATCAGCGGTCCCGCCGTCCCGGTCTTCTGCATGTACCTGGTCGCCGCCGAGCGCCAGGGCGTCGACCCGGGCGTGCTCAACGGCACGCTCCAGACCGACATCTTCAAGGAGTACATCGCGCAGAAGGAGTGGCTCTTCCAGCCCGAGCCCCATCTGCGCCTCATCGGCGACCTGATGGAGCACTGCGCCCGCGACATCCCCGCCTACAAGCCGCTCTCCGTCTCCGGCTACCACATCCGCGAAGCCGGGGCGACGGCCGCGCAGGAGCTCGCGTACACCCTCGCCGACGGCTTCGGCTACGTGGAGCTCGGCCTCTCCCGCGGTCTGGACGTCGACACCTTCGCGCCCGGCCTCTCCTTCTTCTTCGACGCGCACCTCGACTTCTTCGAGGAGATCGCCAAGTTCCGCGCGGCCCGCCGGATCTGGGCCCGCTGGATGAAGGAGACCTACGGCGCGAAGACCGACAAGGCGCAGTGGCTCCGCTTCCACACCCAGACCGCCGGTGTCTCGCTCACCGCCCAGCAGCCGTACAACAACGTCGTACGCACCGCGGTCGAGGCACTCTCCGCGGTCCTCGGCGGCACCAACTCGCTGCACACCAACGCCCTCGACGAGACCCTCGCGCTCCCCTCCGAGCAGGCCGCCGAGATCGCGCTGCGCACCCAGCAGGTGCTGATGGAGGAGACCGGCGTCGCCAACGTGGCCGACCCGCTGGGCGGTTCCTGGTACGTCGAGCAGCTCACCGACCGGATCGAGGCCGACGCCGAGAAGATCTTCGAGCAGATCAAGGAGCGCGGCACCCGGGCCCACCCGGACGGGAAGCACCCCATCGGGCCCATCACCTCCGGCATCCTGCGCGGCATCGAGGACGGCTGGTTCACCGGCGAGATCGCCGAGTCCGCGTTCCGGTACCAGCAGTCGCTGGAGAAGGGCGACAAGCGGGTCGTCGGCGTCAACGTCCACCACGGCTCGGTCACCGGCGACCTGGAGATCCTGCGGGTCAGCCACGAGGTCGAGCGCGAGCAGGTCCGGGTGCTCGGCGGCCGCAAGGACGCCCGGGACGACGCCCGGGTGAAGTCGTCGCTGGACGCGATGCTGGCCGCCGCCCGCGACGGCTCCAACATGATCGCGCCGATGCTCGACGCGGTGCGGGCCGAGGCGACCCTCGGTGAGATCTGCGGCGTTCTGCGCGAGGAGTGGGGCACCTACACGGAGCCGCCCGGCTTCTGACGGAAGCTCCTACGCGCAGGCCGCCGCCTCCAGCCCCGCGAGCAGCAGGGCGGTGAAGCGCCGGGCCCAGTCGGCATCGACGGGCTCGGCGCTCACCAGCACCCGGTGCACGACCGCGCCGGCGATCACGTCGAAGATCAGATCGGCGGTCGCCGACGCCGCCTCCTCGTCCTCCTCGACGGGCAACTCCCCGCGCTCCTGGGCCCGTCGGCGGCCCTGGAGCACCAGCCGCTTCTGCCGGTCCACGATCGAGTCGCGGATCCGGGCCCGCAGCGCCTCGTCGCGCGTCGACTCCGCGACCACCGCCATCAGCGCCGTCCGGGTCTCCGGCCGTTCCAGCAGCGCGGCGAACTGCAGCACCACCGCCTGCACATCGGCCGACAGGCTGCCCAGATCGGGCATCTCCAGCTCGTCGAAGAGAACCGCGACGGCGTCCACGACCAGCTCGTTCTTGCCCGCCCACCGCCGGTACAGGGTCGTCTTGGCCACCCCGGCCCGTGTCGCCACATCGCCCATCGTCAGCTTCGACCAGCCGAGGTCGACCAGGGAGGCCCTGGTCGCCTCCAGGATCGCTTCATCGGCCGCGGCACTGCGCGGGCGTCCCGTTCGAAGGGGTTTGGGGTGGCTGCGGCTCAGCATGCCGTGACCATACCGGTCAGTAAGTAGAACGGACCGGTCCCGATCGCCGTGAGACAGATCACCGAACGCACCTGTGCGCAAGGGGTGCCGGGCAGTTACGCTACGGGTCGTAGCGTAAGGACGACGGCCGTGCCGTCGTGACGCCGCAACCGATTGACAGCCACAGGCACCGGGTGGGGACCCGGCGCCGAAACGGGTCTTTCAGGGGCCCTCGGACCGTGTCTGTCCGTGCACCTCGCACTCCGGCGGGGGCGGCGGACGGGCGCGGTTCCCGTATCGCTTTCCGGATCGGCGCACCGAGGGGGGAGGATGTACGTATGCAGCCTAGGAACATGTCCATGAGCGGCGTCGTCGACCTCGCCGCGGTGAAGGCGGCCGGCGAGGCCAAGGTGAAGGCGGAGCAGGCCCGTGCCGAGGCCGCCCGGCAGGGTGGCGGCGGTGCCGTACCGCCCTCCGCCCTGGTGATCGATGTCGATGAGGCGGGCTTCGAGAACGAGGTCCTCCAGCGCTCCGCCGAGGTCCCGGTCGTCATCGACTTCTGGGCCGAGTGGTGCGAGCCGTGCAAGCAGCTGGGCCCGCTCCTGGAGCGTCTGGCCCTGGAGTACAAGGGCCGCTTCGTGCTGGCCAAGGTCGATGTCGACGCCAACCAGATGCTGATGCAGCAGTTCGGCATCCAGGGCATCCCGGCGGTCTTCGCCGTCGTCGCCGGGCAGGCCCTCCCGCTCTTCCAGGGCGCGGCCCCCGAGGCCCAGATCCGTCAGACGCTGGACCAGCTGATCCAGGTCGGCGAGGAGCGGTTCGGGCTCACCGGGATCGTGGTCGACCAGGATGCGGCAGAGGAGGCCGACCGGGCTCCGGCCGAGGCGCCCGCGGGGCCGTACGACGCCCTGCTCGAATCGGCCGTCCGGGCGCTGGACGCCGACGACTTCGCCGGTGCCGTCCAGGCCTACAAGAACGTCCTGTCCGACGACCCGGCCAACACGGAGGCCAAGCTCGGCCTCGCCCAGGCCGAACTCCTCTCCCGCGTCAAGGAGATGGACGCGCAGCGGGTCCGCGAGGACGCCGCCGCGAACCCGGCCGATGTCACCGCGCAGCTCGCCGCCGCCGATCTGGATCTGGTGGGCGGTCATGCCGAGGACGCCTTCGGCCGGCTCGTCGAGACGGTGCGGCGCAACTTCGGCGACGACCGGGACACCGCGCGGATGCGGCTGCTGGAGCTGTTCGAGGTGATCGGCCCCGACGATCCGCGGGTCGGCGCCGCGCGTACGGCCCTGGCGCGAGTCTTGTTCTGATATGACAAGCGGCCGCGGTGTCCTTCGGGGGAACGCGGCCGTTTTCGCGATCAGACGATAAGAGACGCCTCTGCTTTACCAAATCTTGATAAAGCAGAGGCCTGTTACTCGCAGTAAATCACGCACTGGGATCTGTCCGTATTGACAACCTGATCCGCCCATTCGTCCTTCGACTCGGCACCACCCTGTGTGGCCGGGCGGTACCAGCCGGTCGCGCATCGGTTATCGGGCCGTTACTAGCGAGTAACGAACCCCCTTGTGCCACGGGCGGGAATGCACCACGATCGGCCACGCTCGGTCCAATAACGCCAGCCCGGCCGCCAGTCGGTGCGGCGGCCCCGTTGGGTCCCCACCGAGTGGGCCGGCGGCAGTGGCGCCGGTTCCGGACAGGGGGGTTCCTGCCGTCCGGCAGGGCCTGTCCGAACAGGCCGCGCGCACGCGGGGCCAGTGGTTGTCGCTCGGGGGTGATCGCCGGTGATTCGGACGCGGTACATGCCTCCATCCACAGGCGCTCTCCTTGCCGAGGACGTAGCACTTCTCCCATCCCAGGACGGGCCCAGGCCCGGACCGGAGATGTACGTCCGAGAAGGAGGAAAAATATGAGTTCCCAGGTTCGTGGTGGCACCAGATGGAAGCGTTTCGCTCTGGTCATGGTGCCGAGCGTCGTCGCGACCGCGGCGGTGGGTGTCGGTCTCGCGCAGGGTGCCCTCGCGGCGTCCTTCAGCGTGTCCGGCCAGAGCTTCAAGGTGCGTGCGGACAAGCTCGTCGGCCATGACTTCGTCCAGTACGGCTCCGTCGCCACCGGTATGGACCCCGAGGGCAAGAACGGGGCTCACGCCGTTGCCGTGTCCGGCTTCAGCGATGCCACGATCACCAACATGTGCCAGTCGGTGGTCACTCCGAACCTTCCGTTCGGTCTGGGCAACGTCACGCTGCAGCTGAAGGCGGGTACGGACCCGGACAAGCCGGTCGAGGCGACCAACCTGTACCTCGATGTCGCCGAGCTCGACGCCGACGCGTACTTCGAGCACATCGACATCGGTGTTGCCGCAGGAGCCATCGGCAAGCCCGGTATCCAGGCCGGTACCGAGAAGGCCGTCAACCCCAACGGCTTCGCGCAGCGCGCCCAGACGGCGACGCTGACCAACGTGAAGCAGACGGCATGGGCGACCACCGCCGGCACCTTCAAGCTCAGCAACCTGAGCCTGCGGCTGCACAGTGGCGTCAAGGAGTGCTACTAAGCACCCGCCGGGTGGCCGGAGCGCTCCCGAGGGGACTCCGGCCGCCCACCTTTTCTCTTCTCACAGCAGTACCGGTTCCAGGGAGCTGTTTTCCATGAGCCCCGAGTCCACAGGGCAGAACGAGCACTACCTCCGCGTCTTCCGGCGGAGATTCCGCACCTGGCGGGGTAACCGGCCGTTCTGGGCGGGCCTGTTCACCATGGTGGGTGGTCTACCCATCGCGTATTTTCCGTACGCCAACATGCACCTCGGCAACGTCACGCTGGCGATGTCCACGACCGCCGGTGCCGGTTCCCTGATCATCGGGATCCTGCTCGTCACGCTGGGCCTCACCATGTGGTTCCACCACATCGTGAGAGTGTTCGCCGGAGTCGCCGCGATCCTGCTGGCGCTGATCTCGATACCGGTCGCCAACATCGGCGGATTCCTGGTCGGCTTCCTGTTCGCCCTGCTGGGCGGAGCGCTCTCCGTCTCCTGGGCCCCGGGCGAGCCGGCGTCCGGGTCCGAGCCCGTGCCGTCCGGCGCGGCGGGGGAGAAGTTCGCGCAGACCGGCCCCGGGACGCAGGAGCCCGGACCCGAGTTCCACAGCACGGCAGCCGTGCCTCAACAGCAGCCGGAGCAGTACGACACGACAGTTGAGGTCGACGGCGGGAGGCATCGTGCGGGGTGACGAGACGGAGCGGAACTCGGCCGGGGAGGGCCTCGGTACGAGAAGCGGGCCGCGCCACGCGGCTCCCAGGAAGTCGTTGCTGACGAAGCTGCACATTCCCGCGGGCAAGGCGTTCGCGCTCGCCGCGATGCCGACGGCCGTCTTCGTGGGCATGGGACTCACCCCCAAGCTCGCGCTGGCCGACGACAGTTCGGACATCCCCTTCGCGCCCGGCCCCTGCGTGACCCGCTCCGACGAGCCGAGCGAGGAGCCCTCGCCGTCCGCGTCGAAGTCGCCGAGCCCGTCCCCGTCCGCCACCGACTCCGGTGACAAGGGCGACACGGCGACCCCGAAGCCCTCGGCGACCCCGTCCGCGAGCGACACGGCCGAGCCGGAGACGAAGGCCGCCGCTGCCGACGAGGCCCCCGCCGCCACGCCGAGTGCCTCGCCCACTCCCACGAAGACCAGGAACCCGCTCGACCCGCTGGGTGTGGGCGACGCGCTCAGGGACCTCTTCGACGGACCGGACAAGGAGACGGCGAGCCCGTCCCCGGGCGCGAGCACCGCGGCCCCGAAGCCTTCGGCGACCGACGCGGCCGAGAAGCCCGCGGAGAAGACCACGGACGCGGCGAAGGAGACGGCCGACAAGACCGCCTCCGCGATCCGCGAGGCCGCGGGCAGGGCCGGCAAGTCGGTCGAGGAACTCGACGACAGCGTCAAGGGACTCGACGCCAAGAAGGACGAGGACATCCCGGACGGCGCCAAGGAGCGCTTCCCGTGTCCGACCGCCGACCCGGAGGCGCTGGCCGCGGCCGATCTGGAGACGGGTGTCCCGCTGCTCCCGGACGACCCGTGGATCCTGGAGAGCTCGATGCTCACCCTCAACGGGCTCGACTACAAGGGCATCGTCGAGGTGAAGACGTACGACGGCACCGTCAAGAAGGCGCTGAAGTTCACCGCGAGCTCCATCGACATCGACAACCTCCACCAGAAGACCGTCGGCCCGGCCGGTACGACGGCCCATGTCGAGGCGCGGAAGGGCTCCAAGTCCACCATCCGCAACGGCACGGTGACGATGTACACGGAGGAGCTGAAGGGCAACCTCTTCGGCCTCATCCCGGTGACGTTCAGCCCGGAGACACCGCCTCCGCTGAACGTGCCCTTCGCCTTCTTCACCAAGGTCAAGGTGACCCAGGCCGGCCAGTTCGGCGGCTCGCTCAAGGTCCCCGGGCTGCACAACTACTTCACCGGCGGCAACAGCTAGAGCCGGTCCGGGAGCCGCACAGGACTGTGGGCCGCACTCCTCGGGAGTGCGGCCCACAGTCGTGCTCGCGGGTGCGGGAGGCGTCAGTCGCGCGCGCCGCCGCCGACGTGGTGCACCCGGACCATGTTGGTCGTGCCGGGGATGCCGGGGGGCGAGCCGGCCGTGATGACCATGGTGTCGCCCTCGTTGTAGCGGCCCAGCTTCAGCAGCTCGCCGTCGACCAGGTCGACCATGGCGTCCGTGTTGTCCACGTGCGGCACGACATGGGCCTCGACGCCCCAGCTCAGCGCGAGCTGGTTGCGGGTGGACTCGTCCGTGGTGAAGGCGAGGATGGGCTGCGCCGCGCGGTAGCGCGAGAGCCGGCGGGCCGTGTCACCGGACTTGGTGAAGGCGACCAGCGCCCTGCCGTTCAGGAAGTCCGCGATCTCGCAGGCCGCGCGGGCCACCGAACCGCCCTGGGTGCGCGGCTTCTTGCCCGGCACCAGCGGCTGCAGGCCCTTGGAGAGCAGCTCCTCCTCGGCGGCCACGACGATCTTCGACATCGTCTTGACCGTCTCGATCGGGTACGCACCCACGCTGGACTCGGCCGACAGCATGACCGCGTCCGCGCCGTCCAGGATCGCGTTGGCGACGTCGGACGCCTCGGCGCGCGTCGGGCGCGAGTTGGTGATCATCGACTCCATCATCTGGGTCGCGACGATCACCGGCTTGGCGTTCCGCCGGCAGAGCTCCACCAGGCGCTTCTGCACCATCGGGACCTTCTCCAGGGGATACTCGACGGCCAGGTCGCCACGGGCGACCATCACACCGTCGAACGCCATGACGACGCCCTCCATGTGCTCGACGGCCTGCGGCTTCTCGACCTTGGCGATGACGGGGACCCGGCGGCCCTCCTCGTCCATCACCCTGTGGACGTCCTTGACGTCGTCGGCGTCCCGCACGAAGGAGAGCGCCACCAGGTCGCAGCCCATCCGCAGGGCGAACCGCAGGTCGTCGACGTCCTTCTCGGACAGGGCCGGGACGTTGACCGCCGCGCCGGGCAGGTTGATGCCCTTGTGGTCGGAGATGACACCGCCCTCGATGACGATGGTCTTCACCCGGGGGCCCTCGACCGCGACGACCTTCAGCTCGACGTTGCCGTCGTTGATCAGGATCGGGTCGCCCTTGGTGACGTCGCCGGGCAGGCCCTTGTAGGTCGTGCCGCAGATCGACTTGTCACCGGGGACGTCCTCCGCGGTGATCGTGAACTCGTCCCCGCGGACCAGCTCGACCGGGCCCTCGGCGAACTTGGCCAGGCGGATCTTCGGGCCCTGGAGGTCGGCGAGCACACCGATCGCACGGCCGGTCTCGGCGGCGGCCTTGCGGACCCGGTCGTAACGACCCTGGTGCTCCTCGTGGCTGCCATGACTGAAGTTGAAGCGGGCCACGCTCATGCCGGCCTCGATCAGAGCGACGAGCTGCTCGTGGGAGTCGACGGCGGGACCGAGTGTGCAGACGATTTTGGAACGGCGCATGAGGCGGATCCTATCGGTTTGTTTCGCTACGGAATATTCCGTCTGGTGGAAGGTACAAAGGGGCGCGGGGGTGCTCAGTTGTGGTCTTGTCCCAGGGTGCCGCGGGCCTGCCCGACGAGCGCGAAGGTCTGGACGGCGATCTCCAGCTCCTCGTCCGTCGGCACCACGGCGACCGCGACCCGCGCGTAGTCGGGCGAGATCAGCCGGGGCTCGTGGGACCGCACACCGTTCAGGTCCGCGTCCACCGCCAGGCCGAGCTCTTCGAGACCGGCGACGGCAGCCTCCCGCACCGGTGCCGAGTTCTCCCCGACCCCCGCCGTGAACACCACGGCGTCCACCCGGCCGAGGACCGCCGAATAGGCGCCGATGTACTTCTTCAGCCGGTGCACGTAGATGTCGAAGGCCAGCGCCGCGCGCTCGTCGCCCTCGTCGATCCGGCGCCGGATCTCCCGCATGTCGTTGTCGCCGCAGAGGCCGACCAGACCGGACTTCTTGTTGAGCAGCGCGTCGACCTCGTCCGCCGACATCCCCGCGACCCGCATGAGGTGGAAGGTGACGGCCGGGTCGATGTCCCCGGAGCGGGTGCCCATCACCAGCCCCTCCAGGGGCGTCAGGCCCATCGAGGTCTCCACGCACCGGCCGCCGGCCACCGCCGAGGCCGAGGCGCCGTTGCCCAGGTGCAGCACGATGACATTGACCTCCTCGGGGGTGCGCCCGAGGAGCTCGGCGGCCTTGCGGGAGACGTACGCGTGCGAGGTGCCGTGGAATCCGTAGCGCCGGATGCGGTGCGCGTCGGCGGTCTCCGTGTCGATCGCGTACCGCGCCGCGTACTCCGGCATCGTCGTGTGGAAGGCCGTGTCGAAGACCGCCACCTGCGGAAGGTCCGGCCGCAGGGCCCGGGCGGTACGGATGCCGGTGATGTTCGCCGGATTGTGCAGCGGGGCGACCGGGACCAGGCGCTCGATCTCCTTCAGCACCTCGTCGTCGATCACCACGGGCTCGGTGAACCGCAGCCCGCCGTGCACCACCCGGTGGCCGATCGCCGCGAGCTGCGGGGAGTCCAGGCCGAGCCCGTCGGCCGCCAGTTCCTCCGCCGCCGCCTTCAGCGCCGCCTCGTGGTCGGCGATCGGGCCGGTGCGCTCGCGCCGCTCGGCGCCCCCGCCGACCAGCGGGGTGTGCACCAGCCGGGAGGTCTCCTCGCCGATCCGCTCGACCAGTCCCACCGCGAGCCGGGTGCGGTCGCTCATGTCCAGCAGCTGGTACTTCACCGACGAGGAACCGGAGTTGAGGACCAGCACGCGGTGCGCGCCCGTCCCGGCGGAGCCCTCGGTGGTCGGGTCGCTCATCCGTTCACTCCTTGCCCTGGGCCTGGATCGCCGTGATGGCCACGGTATTGACGATGTCCTGGACGAGCGCGCCGCGGGACAGGTCGTTGACGGGCTTCCGCAGCCCCTGGAGCACCGGCCCGACGGCCACCGCGCCCGCCGAGCGCTGCACGGCCTTGTAGGTGTTGTTGCCGGTGTTCAGGTCCGGGAAGACCAGCACCGTCGCCTGGCCCGCCACCTCGGAGCCGGGCAGCTTCGTCGCGGCGACGCTCGGCTCCACCGCGGCGTCGTACTGGATCGGGCCCTCGATCCTGAGGTCCGGCCGGCCCGCCCGGACCCGGTCCGTCGCCTCGCGCACCTTGTCGACGTCCGCGCCCGAGCCGGAGGTGCCCGTCGAGTACGACAGCATCGCGATCCGCGGCTCCACCCCGAAACGGGCGGCGGTGGCGGCCGACTGCACCGCGATGTCGGCGAGCTGCTCCGCGTCCGGGTCCGGATTGACCGCGCAGTCGCCGTACACCAGCACCTTGTCGGCGAGGCACATGAAGAAGACGGAGGAGACGATCGAGGCGTCCGGCTTGGTCTTGATGATCTCGAACGCCGGGCGGATCGTCGCCGCGGTCGAGTGCACGGCTCCGGAGACCATGCCGTCCGCGAGGCCCTCCTGGACCATCAGTGTGCCGAAGTAGTTGACGTCCGCGACGACGTCGTAGGCCAGCTCCACCGTGACCCCGCGGTGCGCCCGCACCTGCGCGTACCGCTCGGCGAAGGTCTGGCGCAGTTCGGAGCTCTGCGGGTCGATCAGCTGGGTGCCGGCGAGATCGATGCCGAGGTCGGCGGCCTTCTTGCGGATGACGTCGGGGTCGCCGAGCAGGGTGAGGTCGCAGACGTCGCGGCGCAGCAGTACGTCGGCTGCGCGCAGCACCCGCTCCTCGGTGCCCTCCGGCAGGACGACCCGGCGCCGGTCGGCGCGGGCCTGCTCCAGCAGCTCGTGCTCGAACATCATCGGGGTGACCCGGCCGCTGCGGGCGACCGAGATCCGCTCCAGCAGGGCGCCGGTGTCCACATGGCGCTCGAAGAGGCCCAGCGCGGTCTCCGCCTTGCGGGGGGTCGCGGCGTTCAACTTGCCTTCCAGGGCGAAGAGCCGGGCCGCGGTGGGGAAGGATCCGCCGGCCACCGACACGACCGGGGTGCCCGGTGCGAGTCGCGCGGCCAGCCTGAGTATCTCCTCGCCGGGGCGCTCGTCCAGGGTCAGCAGCACCCCCGCGATGGGCGGGGTGCCGGCACTGTGCGCGGCCAGCGAGCCGACCACCAGGTCCGCCCGGTCCCCGGGCGTGACCACCAGGCAGCCCGGCGTCAGCGCGTTCAGCATGTTCGGCAGCATCGCGCCGCCGAAGACGAAGTCCAGGGCGTCCCGCGCCAGCCCGGAGTCGTCACCGAGCAGGACCGTGCCGCCGAGCGCCGAGGTGATCTGGGCGACGGTCGGCGCGGAGAGCGCCGCGTCGTCGGGCAGAACCGAACAGGGGACGGGAAGCGTGGCCGTCAGCCGCTCCGCGATGACGTCGCGGTCCTCGGACGCCACCCGGTTCACGATCACCGAGACGACGTCGCAGCCCAGTCCGGCGTACGCGCGGTAGGCGTTGCGGGCCTCGGCCCGCACCGACTCCGCGGTCTGGCCCTTCCCGCCGACCACCGCGATCACCGAGGCGCCGAACTCATTGGCCAGGCGGGCGTTGAGCGCCAGCTCGTCGGGCAGCTGGGTGGCGGCGAAGTCGGTGCCGAGGACCAGCACCACCTCGTACTTCTGTGCCACCTGGTGGAACCGGTCGACGAGCCGGGAGACCAGCTCGTCCGTGCCCTGCTCCGCCTGGAGCGCGGACGCCTCGTGGTAGTCCAGCCCGTAGGCCGAATCGGGATCCTGGGGGAGCCGGTATCGGGCCCGCAGCAGTTCGAACAGACGATCGGGTCCGTCGTGGACGAGCGGCCGGAACACCCCGACCCGGTCCACCTGACGCGTCAGGAGCTCCATGACTCCCAGATCGACGACCTGGCGGCCGTCTCCCCGGTCGATCCCGGTCACGTACACGCTCCGCGTCACGCGTGCTCTCCCGTCCACTTTCGGTTTGGGATGGTATTGCCATGTTGACGATACCCGCGGGGGTCGAGACGCCGCCCGCCGGGCGTGGCCTCCGTACCGGGACGGAGGGGAGCGCGAGGTCCAGACCTGACGTGCCACAATCGAGGTGGCTCACGGTAAGGGGGAATCAGTTGACATCCCCCGAAATGCACGGCACTAGCGAGCAGGAGACACAGCACGATGCGCATCGGAATTCTCACCGCAGGCGGCGACTGTCCGGGCCTGAACGCAGTGATCCGGTCGGTCGTGCACCGCGCCGTCGTGGGGCACGGCGATGAAGTCATCGGCTTCGAGGACGGGTTCAAGGGACTCCTCGACGGCCACTTCCGCCCCCTCGACCTCAACGCGGTCAGCGGCATTCTCGCCCGGGGCGGCACCATCCTCGGCTCGGCCCGGCTGGAGCGCGACCGGCTGCGCGAGGCCGCCGAGAACTGCGCCGAGCTGAGCCGCCGTTACGGCATGGACGCCCTCATCCCGATCGGCGGCGAGGGCACCCTCACCGCGGCCCGGATGCTGGCGGACGCCGGGATGCCGGTCGTCGGCGTCCCCAAGACCATCGACAACGACATCTCCGCCACCGACCGGACCTTCGGCTTCGACACCGCGGTGGGCGTCGCCACCGATGCCATAGACCGCCTCAAGACCACCGCCGAATCGCACCAGCGGGTCATGGTCGTGGAGGTGATGGGCCGGCACGCGGGCTGGATCGCGCTGGAGTCCGGCATGGCGGGCGGCGCGCACGGCATCTGCCTGCCCGAGCGCCGTTTCCAGGTCAAGGACCTGGTGAAGATGGTCGAGGAACGCTTCGCGCGCGGCAAGAAGTTCGCGGTCATCTGCGTGGCCGAGGGCGCGCACCCGGCCGAGGGCTCCATGCCGTACGCCAAGGGCGAGATCGACCAGTTCGGCCACGAGCGCTTCCAGGGCATCGGCAACCGGCTGGCCATCGAGCTGGAGACCAGGCTCGGCAAGGAGGCGCGGCCGGTCATTCTCGGCCATGTGCAGCGGGGCGGCACGCCGACCGCGTACGACCGGGTGCTCGCCACCCGCTTCGGCTGGCACGCGGTCGAGGCGGCGCACCGGGGCGACTTCGGCCGGATGACGGCGCTGCGCGGCACGGACATCGTGATGGTTCCGCTCGCCGACGCGATCACACAGCTCAAGACGGTGCCGAAGGACCGGATGGACGAGGCCGAGTCGGTCTTCTGACCCGGCCCGCGCGGCGCTGCCCAGCGGAAGAGGGACCTTGCGGCCCTGACCGTCCCCCCGTGGAAGGTCAGGGCCGCTTGCCGTTCCCCCGGCGCCCGGGGCCGTCTTGGATGGTCGGATCCGGAACGGGCCGCGGTGCCGGAAACCACTCTTGAGTCCGCCGGGCCGATCAACAAGGCTTGCCCCTGTCCGGGACATGTCCCAGCCTTGTCCGGGCGTGGAATCCAGGGGAGGGGCACAGCGCATGGTCGTCGAGGACAGGGCTCCGGATCCTCGTGAGGCGCGCGGTGCGTCCGAGTACGTCGCCCTGTTGCGCGCGCTCAAGGACGCGTCGGGTCTGACCTTCCGGGAACTGGCCCAGCGGGCCGACGCGGTGGGGGACGTGCTGCCGCGCTCCACCATCGCCAACATGCTGGCGCGTACGTCGGTCCCGCGCGAGGAGCTCCTCGCCGCCTTCGTACGGGCCTGCGGCTGCGGACCCGCGGAGGTGGACGCCTGGCTCGCCGTGCGCAAGGAGCTCGCCGTGCACGGGCGGCGGGCCGGGGGAGAGGGGGCGTCCGGTACGGCGGTGGACGCGAGCGCCGGGCTCCCGGAGCAGTCCCCGGGCAGCGCGGCCGAGCCGCCCACCGTTCCGTTCTCCGAACCCTCCGCCGTTCGGCACCGCCGGTCCCGGATCCTTCTGGCGGCCGCCGTTTCGCTGGTGGTGCTCGCCGCCGCCGCGGTGACCGTCGTCCTTCTCGTACGGGACGATGAGGACCGGCCCGCATCGCGCCCGGCGACCGGCCCCGTGGCGGGGCGGACGGTGCAGATCCGGTCCGTGCACTCCGGGTTCTGCCTCTCCGAGGAGCAGGGCAGCGAGTCCGGGCGGCTGTACCAGGTGCCGTGCGAACAGGAGACGATCCCGAGTTTCTCCCTGGAGCCGCTGGACGGCTCCGCCTGGCGGATCGTGACCGATCACCCGGTCTACTCGAAGGGCTGCACCGGCGTGTGGGACGGGATACGGGATGCCGGAGCCCCGTTGCAGGACCAGGAATGCGGCAAGCGTGGCGACGCGGAGAAGTTCTTGATCGAGCCGGTGGGCCGTCCCGTCGAGGGGTACCGCATCCGCCCCTCCCACACCCGTCTGTGTGCGGGTGCCGAGGGGAACAGCAAGGAGCAGGGCGCCACGGTGGTGCAGACGAGCTGCGACGGGGCGGATCGGGGAAGCCTGTTCTCCTTCGACCCGGTGGCCACAAAATCGGCCGGCGGCTGAGCGCGTACGGGGGAGGCCGGGCGGCTCAGCCGTCCGGCCCCGGCACCCCCGCCGCCCGCCAGAACCGCTCCAGGACCTCCGCCAGGAACACCCGCCCCGCATCCCCCGTCGAGCCGGCCCGCTCCGTACCCGTGCTGCTCCAGCTCAGCGTCGACACCATCAGCGACTGGTAGTCGGCGTGCAACTGCTCCAGTACGTCCTGGAGGAACCCGCGCTCCAGCGGCACCAGCTTCGCCACCGCCCGCAGCTGGGCCTGCCAGCGCGTCGTCACCGCACTCCGCAGCAGCTCCGCCAGCTCCTCGTCCCGGCCGGAGACCGTCACGAACCCGGCGGGCGTCAGCCCCAGCACCTCTGCGAGCGCCGCGGACTGGCGCTCATTGCCGCGCCAGCGCCCCGACTCCTCCATCCGCAGATAGGCGGAGGGGCTCAGCCCGAGCAGCCGCGCCAGCTCCTCCACGGCCAGCTCCCTGGCCACCCGGTGCTCCCTGAGCGTCCGCGCGGCGGTGAGCAGTTCGCCCGGCGAACACCACAACACCCCGGCCAGCGCCGTGAGTTCGTACTCGCTCGGGCAGGCGAGCCCGCGCTCCCAGGCGACCACCGTCTCGGTGCTGATCCGGAGCCCGTACTGGGCCCCGAGCCCGTAGGCGACATGGCCGGGAAGCATCCCCAGGGCCTCGCGCAGGCGGCGGGCGGCGGGGGCGTTGAACGGCGGGGTGGGGTGCACGGCCCCACGGTAGGAGTCAAGGCATGGAATGACTACGGTGTGTTCCACCGATATCCACGCCTCGTAGGAACGTCCTAGCCTGCCTCTTCGGCCGTGAAGTCCCTCTCCGGGCTCTGCCCGTCACCAAACGGCAGGAACTGCGTTCGGCCGGAAGCCCGGCCGGAATCCTCCTCTCCGCAGTAGCGCGTGCGAAGCGGGACTGTGGGTCACACGGGGGTGGTCGGTATGAGCCGGGAGACGGCCGCAATGGGGTCGTCGGATGCGTGGGGAGGCCGGGCGGCCGGCGCCGGTACGACCGTGCGGTTCGTCCTGCCGGCGGTTCGAGCGCGGACACGGCGTCAGTGGTCCCGGCTCACCCATCGGTAGTGCAGCTCCGGGCGTCCGATCTGGCCGTACTGCGGACTGCGCACCGCACGCCCCACCGTCACCAGATGCTCCAGATAACGGCGGGCGGTGATCCGGGAGATGCCCAGCTCCTCCCCGGCCGCCGCCGCCGTCACCCCGTCCGATGCTCCCCGCAGGGCGCGGGTGACGGCCTCCAGCGTCGGGCCGCTCAGCCCCTTCGGCAGCCGGGCCGGCTGCGGTGAGCGCAGTGCGCCGAGCGCCCGGTCCACCTCGTCCTGGCCGCTCGCCTCCCCGGCCGCCGCGCGGAACTCCGCGTAGCGCACGAGCCGGTCGCGCAGGGTGGCGAAGGTGAACGGCTTCAGCACGTACTGGACGACACCGAGCGACACCCCCTCCCGCACCACCGCCAGATCGCGGGCCGATGTCACCGCGATGACATCCGCCGAGTGCCCGGCCGCGCGCAGCGACCGCAGCAGTTGCAGGCCGTGCCCGTCGGGCAGATACAGATCCAGGAGCAGCAGATCGACCGGGATGCGGTCCAGCGCCCGCACCGCCTCCGCACGCGAATGCGCGACGGCCGCCACCGTGAACCCGGGGACGCGGCTCACATACAGCCGGTGGGCGTCCGCGGCGACGGGATCGTCCTCGACGACCAGCACCTGGATCATGCCGTGACCTCCTTCGTGGTGTGTGCCGGCCGGCCGGCGACGGACAGCGGGAGCCGTACCGTGAACCGCGCCCCGCCGTCCGGGCCGGTGTCCAGCGTGACCGTCCCGCCGTTGCGGTGCACCGCCTGCTGGACGAGCGCCAGTCCGATCCCGCGACCGGTGCCGTGCGTCGACCAGCCTCGCTCGAAGACCTCGGCGGCGTCCCCCGGATCGATGCCGGCCCCCGTGTCGGCGACCCGCAGCAGCAGTTCGCCCTCCCCGGCGAGCGCGGTGACGGTCACCCGGGCGCGGGCGGCCCGGCCGCTCTCCGCACCCCGCTGGGCGGGCACGGAACCGGGGCCCGGCACACCGGTCACCGCCTCCGACGCCGCGTCCACCGCGTTGTCGATCAGATTGCCGAGGATCGTCACCAGATCCCGGTGCGGCAGAGTCGCGGGCAGGTCGCCGTCGTCGATCAGGCTGTCGTCCGCGAGCACCAGCTCCACCCCCCGTTCGTTCGCCTGTGCCGCCTTGCCGAGCAGCAGCGCGGCCAGCACGGGTTCGGCGACCGCGCCCACCACCCGGTCGGTGAGGGCCTGGGCCAGTTCCAGCTCGGCGGTGGCGAATCCCACCGCCTCCTCGGCCCGGCCCAGCTCGATCAGCGAGACGACGGTGTGCAGCCGGTTCGCCGCCTCGTGCGCCTGCGAGCGCAGGGCCTGGGTGAACCCCCGCTCGGAGTCCAACTCACCTGACAATGCCTGGAGTTCGGTGTGATCGCGCAGGGTCACGACCGTGCCGCGCTGCTCCCCGCCGACCACCGGACGGGTGTTGACCACGATCACCCGGTCCGCCGTCAGATGCAGTTCGTCGACCCGCTCCTCGGAGGCGAGCAGCGCCCCGGTCAACGGCGCCGGCAGGTCCAGCTCGGCGACCCGGCGCCCCACCGCGCCCGGCTCCAGGCCGAGCAGCTCCCGGCCCGCGTCGTTGATCAGCGCGATCCGCCGCTGTCCGTCGAGCATCAGCAGCCCCTCGCGCACCGCGTGCAGCGTGGCCTGGTGGTAGTCGTGCATCCGGCTCAGCTCGGCGGCGTTCATGCCGTGCGTGTGCCGCCGCAGCCGGGCGTTGATCACGTACGTGCCGATGCCGCCGAGCGCGAGCGCCCCGCCCGCCGCGAGCCCCAGCGCCCCGAGCTGCGCCCGCACCTGCGAGGAGACCCGCTCGACCGTGATGCCCGCACTGACCAGGCCGGTGATCCTGCCGCCGTCCCGGATCGGGGTGACCACCCGGATCGAGGGGCCGAGCGTGCCGGTGTACGTCTCCGAGAACGTCTCGCCGCGCAGCGCCCGCGCGGTGTGCCCGAGGAACTCCTCGCCGATCCGCTGGGAGTCCGGGTGCGTCCAGCGGACCCGCTGCGGGGACATGATCGTGACGAAGGCGATCCCGGTGTCCTTGCGGACCTTCTCCGCGTACGGCTGGAGCACCGCGGACGGGTCCGGGGTGCGGATCGCCTCCCGTACCGACGGCGCGTCCGCGATCGCCAGCGCGGCCGCCGTGACCTGCCGGGTCGCGGTCTCCTTCGCCTGCTCGCTGCCGGAGACGTACGCGAAGAACGCGCACCCCGCCACCACGGCCGCCACCAGCACCACCTGCATGGCGAAGAGCTGACCGGCCAGGCTGCGCGGGCGGGTACGGGGACGGGGGAGACGCATGGACCCAGTCTGCCTGGCCGAAAACACATGAACGAAATGCACGCAACGGTGACCGGCGTCACAGGGAGCGAGATATTCGCCAAGGGTTTTTTCGTCCGACGGCTCCGATCCGCCGGACAGCCCTTTGCGCCCCCAGGGACGGGGAGCGACCCGGACGAGCCGAGGAGAAGCCCCGTGGGAGTGGCAGCCGCCAAGCGGGACCGCACGCATTATCTGTATCTGGCCGTGATCGCGGCGGTGGGGCTCGGCATCCTCGTGGGCTTCGTGGCCCCGGGCGTCGCCGTCGAGCTCAAGCCGATCGGCACCGGCTTCGTGAACCTGATCAAGATGATGATCTCGCCCATCATCTTCTGCACGATCGTGCTGGGCGTCGGCTCGGTGCGCAAGGCCGCCAAGGTCGGCGCGGTCGGCGGCCTCGCCCTCGGCTACTTCCTGGTGATGTCGACCGTCGCCCTGGCCATCGGCCTGCTCGTCGGCAACCTCCTGGAGCCCGGCCAGGGCCTCCACCTCACCGAGGCCGTACGCGCCGCCGGTGAGAAGCAGGCGGCCGGGGCGAGCGAGTCCACCGCCGACTTCCTGCTCGGCATCATCCCGACGACGATCGTCTCCGCCTTCACCGAGGGCCAGGTGCTCCAGACCCTGCTCGTCGCCCTGCTCGCGGGTTTCGCGCTCCAGGCCATGGGCTCGGTGGGCGAACCGGTGCTGCGCGGCATCGGCCACATCCAGCGGCTCGTCTTCCGGATCCTCGCCATGATCATGTGGGCGGCCCCGGTCGGCGCGTTCGGCGCGATGGCGGCGGTGGTCGGCGAGACCGGCGTCGACGCGCTGAAGTCCCTCGCGATCATCATGATCGGCTTCTACCTCACCTGCGCGATCTTCGTCTTCGTGGTGCTCGGCGCCATCCTGCGGCTGGTCGCCGGGGTCAACCTGATCGCCCTGCTGAAGTACCTGGGCCGCGAGTTCCTGCTGATCCTCTCCACCTCCTCCTCCGAGTCCGCCCTGCCGCGGCTCATCGCCAAGATGGAGCACCTCGGGGTCAGCCGCCCCGTCGTCGGCATCACCGTGCCGACCGGCTACTCCTTCAACCTCGACGGCACCGCGATCTACCTCACGATGTCCTCGCTCTTCATCGCCAACGCGATGGGCGACCCGCTGAGCGCCGGTGAGCAGGTCTCGCTGCTGCTCTTCATGATCGTCGCCTCGAAGGGCGCCGCCGGAGTCACCGGCGCCGGCCTGGCCACCCTCGCGGGCGGCCTCCAGTCGCACCGCCCCGGACTGGTCGACGGCGTCGGCCTGATCGTCGGCATCGACCGGTTCATGAGCGAGGCCCGCGCCATGACGAACTTCGCGGGCAACGCGGTCGCCACCGTCCTGGTGGGCACCTGGACCAAGGAGATCGACAAGGAGCGGGTGGACAAGGTCCTTTCCGGCGCGCTCCCGTGGAACGAGCAGATGCTCAACCAGGACGCCGACGCCGACGCGGGCGGCGTCCCGGAGCCGCGCGACGGCGACGACCGGCACGCGGTGGCGAAGGCCTGACCACCGGGCACCGGGAAGGGGCCGTCGCGGGAGTTCCCGCGACGGCCCCTCGCGCTTGCCTTGACGTCCGCGTCAAGGTCTACCGTCGAGGACATGCGAATCGGGGAGCTGGCCGAACGGGCCGGGACGACCACGCGGACCCTGCGGTACTACGAGTCACGCGGGCTGCTGTCCGCGCGGCGCGCCGACAACGGCTACCGCGCGTACGACGAGGACGATCTGCGGCTGGTCCAGCAGATCCGGACCCTGCAGGACTTCGGGTTCGAGCTGGAGGAGACCCGGCCGTTCGTCGAGTGCCTGCGGGCCGGTCACCCGGCCGGTGACGCCTGCCCCGCCTCGCTCGCCGTCTACCGGCGCAAACTCGGCGAACTCGACTCGCTCGTCGAACAGCTCCAGGCCGTCCGCGCCCAGGTGGGCGCCCAGCTCGCCAGGGCCGAGCTGGAGGCCGGGGCAGCGCTGCCCGGCGGTCCGGAACCACGTTGTGAACTGGGAGGATGACAGATGATTCATGCAGAGGGTGTGGCCGAGGTCACCGATACCACCTTCGACACGGAGGTGCTCGGGGCGGACCTCCCGGTGCTGGTCGAGTTCACCGCCGACTGGTGCGGCCCGTGCCGCCAGCTCGCCCCCGTGCTCAGCGCCGTCGCCGCGGAGCTGACCGGGCGCATGGAGGTCGTCCAGCTGGACATCGACACCAACCCCGCCATCGCCAGCCGGTACGCGGTGCTCTCCGCGCCGACCCTGATGGTCTTCCGGGGCGGCGAGCCCGTGAAGTCCATGGTCGGCGCCCGCCCCAAGCGCCGACTGCTCCAGGAACTGGAGGACCTCCACGCGGCGGTGTGAGCACCGGGGCGCGCGACCCCGTCCGGGCCGCGCGCCCCAGGCCCCGGGCGGTTCGACGACGCGCCCCGCTCAGACCGGCCGGAACCAGACCGTCGCCAGCGGCGGCAGCGTCAGCAGCAGGCTGCCGGGCCTGCCGTGCGCGGCCACCGGCTGCGGCTTCAGCGGATCGGGGTGGCCCACACCACTGCCGCCGTACCGCGCCGCGTCGGTGTTGAGGACCTCCGCCCACGCCACCCGGTCACCGGGCACCTGCGGCACCCCCAGCCGGTAGTCGTGCCGCACCACCGGGGAGAAGTTGCTGACGGCCAGCAGCGGCGAGCCGTGCGCGTCGTAGCGCAGGAAGGCGAAGACATTGTCCTCGGCCGCGCCGCCGTCCACCCAGTCGAAGCCCTCCGGAACGGTGTCGCGCTGCCAGAGCGCGGGGGTCTCGCCGTACACCGCGTTCAGGTCGCTCACCAGGGTGCGTACGCCCCGGTGGTCGCTCTCCGCCGCGTACGAGGGGTCCAGCAGCCACCAGTCCGGGCCGTGCCCCTCCGACCACTCCGCACCCTGGGCGAACTCCTGCCCCATGAAAAGGAGTTGCTTGCCCGGGTGGGCCCACATGAATCCCAGGTAGGCCCGGTGGTCGGCGCGCTGCTGCCACCAGTCGCCGGGCATCTTGGAGACCAGCGACCGCTTGCCGTGCACCACCTCGTCGTGCGAGATCGGCAGGACGTAGTTCTCGCTGTACGCGTACACCATCGAGAACGTCATCTCGTTGTGGTGGTACTTGCGGTGCACCGGCTCCTTCGACACGTACTCCAGGGAGTCGTGCATCCAGCCCATGTTCCACTTCAGCCCGAAGCCGAGGCCCCCGAAACCACCGGGGCCGACATGGTGGGTGGCGCGGGTGACGCCGTCCCAGGCGGTGGACTCCTCCGCGATGGTCACCACACCCGGATTGCGGCGGTAGACCGTGGCGTTCATCTCCTGGAGGAAGGCGACGGCGTCCAGATTCTCCCGCCCGCCGCGCTCGTTCGGGGACCACTCGCCCTCCTGGCGCGAGTAGTCGAGATAGAGCATCGAGGCGACCGCGTCGACCCGCAGCCCGTCGATGTGGAACTCCTCGCACCAGTAAGTGGCGTTGGCCACCAGGAAGTTGCGCACCTCGGTGCGCCCGAAGTCGAACTCCAGCGTGCCCCAGTCCGGATGCGCCGCCCGCGACGGATCGGAGTGCTCGTACAGCGGCCGTCCGTCGAACTCCGCCAGTGCCCAGTCGTCGCGCGGGAAGTGCGCGGGCACCCAGTCCACGATCACCCCGATCCCGGCCCGGTGCAGGGAATCGATGAGGAAACGGAAGTCGTCGGGCGTCCCCATGCGTGACGTGGGGGCGTAGAAGCCGGTGACCTGATACCCCCACGAGCCACCGAAGGGATGCTCCGAGATCGGCATCAGCTCCACATGCGTGAACCCCAGATCCCTTACGTACGCCGGGAGTTGGTCGGCCAGCTGACGGTAGGTGAGTCCCGGGCGCCAGGACGGCAGATGCACCTCGTACGCCGACAGCGGCGCCTCGTGCACCGGGACGTCCCCGCGGTGCGCCATCCACTCCTGGTCCCGCCACTCGTGGTGCGAGGCCGTCACGATCGAGGCGTTGGCGGGCGGCACCTCGGCATACCGGGCCATCGGGTCGGCGCGCACCGTGTGCGAACCGTCCGGGCGGCACACGTCGAACTTGTACAGCGCGCCCTCCCCGATCCCGGGCAGGAACAGCTCCCACACCCCGGACGAGCCCAGCGAACGCATCGGGAAGCCGGTGCCGTCCCAGTAGTTGAAGTCCCCGACGACCCGCACACCGCGGGCATTGGGCGCCCAGAGCGTGAACCGGGTGCCGGCCACCCCCTGGTGCTCCATGGGCTGCGCGCCGAGGGCGGTCCACAACTCCTCGTGCCGTCCCTCGCCGATCAGATGCAGATCGAGATCGCCGAGCGCGGGCAGGAAGCGGTACGGGTCCTGGACCTCGAACTCGTCGTCCGCGTACGCGACCAGCAGCCGGTAGTCGGGCAGCGCGGGCATCGGCAGCAGCCCGGAGAAGAAGCCGTCGCCGTCGTCGTGGAGCCGCGCCCGCAGCCCCTTGGCGAGTACGGTCACCGACCGGGCGTACGGGCGCAGCACCCGGAAGGCCGCGCCGCCCCGGACCGGGTGGGCGCCGAGCAGGTCGTGCGGGGCGTGGTGCTCACCGGCGAGCAGCCGGCCCCGGTCGCCGTCGTCGAGGGGACGCGCCCGGCGCACGCCCTGGCCGGCGGCGCTCCGGCGGGGGCGCCGTGGCGGCGCGGGGGCTTCTGCCGTCTCATGTGCCGGTGGTTCGACTCGGGGGGCCTCGGTGGGGGCGGGCGTTTCGCGGGACGGCTTGCGGGCGGTCACGGGGGACAGCCTCCTCGGAGGGGGTTGGGGGGAAGAGGGGAGCGCGTGCCGGGCCGTCAGTCGTCGGCGGCCAGGCGGTGGATCGCGGCCATCGGGACCGGCAGCCAGTCGGGCCGGTGCCGTGCCTCGTACAGCACCTCGTACACCGCCTTGTCGGTCTCGTGGGCGCGCAGCAGCTCCGGTTCGCTGCGCGGGTCGAAGCCCGCGGCGCGGGCGTACCCCTCGCAGTAGGCGGTCCGGCAGCGGGCCGCCCAGTCGGCGTTCCACGGACGGTGCGAGCGGGCCGCGTAGTCGAAGGAGCGGAGCATCCCGGCGATGTCGCGCACCGGGAGCTGCGGGCGGCGGCGTTCACGCAGCGGCCGGGCCGGTTCCCCCTCGAAGTCGATCAGTGACCAGAAACCGTCGGCCGCGCGCAGGGTCTGGCCGAGATGCAGATCGCCGTGCACCCGCTGGGCCGCCCAGTCGCGTCCCCGGTGGCCGAGGGCGGCCACCGCGTCGAAGGCGGTACGCAGTCCGGGGACGTACGGCACGAGTTCCGGCACCGACTGGGCGGCGGCCTCCAGCCGGCGCACCATCGAGGCGGCGAGGCGTTCGGTCTGGGCGCGGTGCAGGGCGGGTGTCGGCAGGGCGGCGGCGAGCGCGTTGTGCACCTCGGCGGTGGCCCGGCCCAGCGCGTGGGCCTCGTCGGTGAAGTCCCGGCCCCCGGCCAGGGCGTGCAGGGCGAGCTGCCAGCCGTCCTCGGCGCCGCTCAGGAACGGCTGGAGGACGCCGAGGGTGAGCGGCCGGGTGGTGGTGGTGGCCTCGAACCAGGCGACGGGGGCGGGCACCCGTCCGCACCCCTCCTGCGCGAGCGCCAGCGGCAGCTCCAGATCGGGGTTGGTGCCCGGGAAGATCCGGCGGAAGATCTTGAGGATGTAGGCGTCGCCGTAGACGAGCGAGGTGTTGGACTGCTCGGTGTCGAGGAGCCGCGGTGCGAGTCCGGCGGCGATGGCCGGACCGCTCCGGGCGAAGCGCAGGGCGCCCAGGGTGCCGGGGGTACGGAACCGTTCCAGCAGAAGTTCGGCGAGGCGTGGGTCGTGCAGCCCCTCGTAGACGGTGCGGCCGGCCAGCGGCCCCTCGGTCACATGGCCGATGAGCGCGGGCGCCAGCCGGGGCGGCAGCGCGGCCCGTACGCCGAGCAGCAGTTGGTAGCAGTCGTCCGGCGGTTGCGCGGGCGTGGCCGGCTGGTGGACCCGGACCAGCAGATGGAGCAGCCCGGTTCCGGTTCCGGCGGCGACGGATCCGGTGCCCACCGGCAGTATTTCGGTCGCCGACACCAGCGAGAACGCGGTGACCGGCCGCCCCTTGCCCGCGAACCACCGCTGCCTGGGCAGCCATTGGTGCAGCAGGGGTGCGAGAGACGGGAGCAGGGTTGTGCTGTCGGTCAGGGCGACCCGAGTGGATGCAGCCTCCGACATGGCATCGCGTCCTTTCCCCGGGCACACCACAGGATGCGAAGAGTGTCCCGGATTGCGGCAATAGCTGTCCGGCTGTGCGGGACGTGTCGGGTCAGGATGGTCCGTACGGACTCGACTCGATGGGATCGAAACGCCAGATGGGACCCGGAAGGGGCCGTACGTGTGCGGTGCGGGGGAAGGTGCCCCGTGCGGGGCGGCGGAAACCGCCCCGCGATTGCTGGTGTCCGGTCAGCTCGGCGGCGCGTCCTTGCGCAGCCGGAACCAGTAGAAGCCGTGCCCCGCGAGCGTCAGCAGATAGGGCCACCGGCCCACGGCGGGGAAGCGCACCCCACCGATCAGCTCCACCGGATGACGCCCGTCGAAGGACCGCAGATCGAGCTCCGTGGGCTGCGCGAACCGCGAGAAGTTGTGCACGCACAGCACGAGATCGTCCCCGTGCTCACGGGTGAAGGCGAGCACGGCCGGGTTCGACGACGGCAGTTCGTTGTACGAGCCGAGACCGAAGGCGGGGTTCTGCTTGCGGATCTCGATCATCCGCCGTGTCCAGTGCAGCAGCGATGACGGGGACGCCATCGACGCCTCGACATTGGTGACTTGGTAGCCGTAGACCGGATCCATGATGGTGGGGAGGTAGAGCCGCCCCGGATCGCTGGAGGAGAACCCGGCGTTGCGGTCCGGCGTCCACTGCATCGGGGTGCGTACGGCGTCCCGGTCACCGAGCCAGATGTTGTCGCCCATCCCGATCTCGTCCCCGTAGTAGAGGATCGGGGAGCCGGGGAGGGACAGCAGCAGCGCGGTGAACAGCTCGATCTGGTTGCGGTCGTTGTCCAGCAGCGGTGCGAGCCGCCGCCGGATGCCGATGTTGGCCCGCATGCGCGGGTCCTTGGCGTACTCCGCGTACATGTAGTCGCGTTCTTCGTCCGTGACCATTTCGAGGGTGAGCTCGTCGTGGTTGCGCAGGAAGATGCCCCACTGGCAGTTCTCCGGGATCGCCGGTGTCTTCGCCAGGATCTCGGAGACCGGGTAGCGGCTCTCGCGCCGCACGGCCATGAAGATCCGGGGCATCACGGGGAAGTGGAACGCCATGTGGCACTCGTCGCCGCCGGCCCGGTAGTCGCCGAAGTAGTCGACGACGTCCTCCGGCCACTGGTTGGCCTCGGCGAGCAGCACGGTGTCCGGGTAGTGCGCGTCGATCTCCTTGCGGACCCGCTTGAGGAAGTCGTGCGTCTCCGGGAGGTTCTCGCAGTTGGTGCCCTCCCGCTGGTACAGGTACGGCACGGCGTCCACCCGGAAGCCGTCGATGCCGAGGTCCAGCCAGAAGCGGAGCGCGGAGATGATCTCCTCCTGGACCGCCGGGTTCTCGTAGTTGAGATCCGGCTGGTGGGAGAAGAACCGGTGCCAGTAGTACTGCTTGCGCACCGGGTCGAAGGTCCAGTTGGACGTCTCGGTGTCCACGAAGATGATCCGGGCGTCCGGGAACTGCTTGTCGTCGTCGGCCCAGACGTAGTAGTCGCCGTACGGACCCTCCGGGTCGGTACGGGACTGCTGGAACCAGTCGTGCTGATCGCTCGTGTGGTTCATGACGAAGTCGATGATCACGCGCATCCCGCGCTGGTGCGCGGCGTCGACGAACTCCACGAAGTCGGCCAGGTCGCCGAACTCCGGCAGCACGGCTGTGTAGTCGGAGACGTCGTATCCGCCGTCGCGCAGCGGCGACTTGAAGAACGGCGGCAGCCAGAGGCAGTCGACGCCCAGCCACTGCAGATAGTCCAGTTTGGCGGTGATGCCCTTGAGGTCGCCGATGCCGTCGCCGTTGGAGTCCTGGAAGGACCTGACGAGGACCTCGTAGAAGACGGCGCGCTTGAACCAGTCGGGATCGCGGTCCTTGGCCGGGGTGTCCTCGAACGTGTCGTGGACAGGCTCATTGACGATCATGGTGTGGGTGACCCTCCGGTCGGCGGGGACGGTCGCAGGACGACGATGTGCGCGGGCGTGACGCCCGGCTCCAGACGCACATAGAAGGTCCTGCCCCAGTGATAGGTGTCGCCGGTGAGCTCGTCGCGCACCGGCAAGCGCTCGTGCCGGTCGAGGCCGAGTCGCGGCATGTCCAACGAGACCGTGGCCTCGTGGGTGTGGTGCGGGTCGAGGTTGGCGACCACCAGAACGATGTTCGAACCCGAACGCTTGCTGTACGCGATCAACGCGTCGTTGTCGGTGGAGTGGAAGTGCACGTCGCGCAGTTGCTGCAGAGCCGGGTTGCGGCGCCTGACGCGGTTGAGCGTGGTGATGAGCGGGGCCAGCGAACGGCCCTCGCGCTCCGCCGACTCCCAGTCCCTGGGCCGGATCTGGTACTTCTCCGAGTCGAGGTACTCCTCACTGCCGGGTCCGACCGGGGTGTTCTCGCACAGCTCGTAGCCCGCGTACACACCCCAGGAGGGGGAGAGCGTCGCGGCGAGTACGGCCCGCGTCTCGAAGGCCGGGCGGCCTCCGTCCTGGAGATAGCCGGACAGGATGTCCGGGGTGTTCACGAAGAAGTTGGGACGCATGTAGGAAGCGGTCTCGCCCGACAACTCCGTGACGTATTCGGTGATTTCATGCCTGGTATTGCGCCAGGTGAAATATGTGTAGGACTGCTGGAAGCCGATGGCCGCGAGCGTCTTCATCATCGCCGGCCGGGTGAATGCCTCGGCCAGGAAGATCACATCGGGGTCGGTCCGGTTGATGTCCGCGATCACCTTCTCCCAGAAGACGACCGGTTTGGTGTGCGGGTTGTCGACGCGGAAGATCCGTACCCCGTGATCCATCCAGAACCGCAGAATGCGCACGGTCTCGGCGACCAGTCCGCGCATATCCCTGTCGAAGGCGATCGGATAGATGTCCTGGTATTTCTTCGGCGGATTCTCGGCATAGGCGATCGTGCCGTCCGCGCGGTGGTGGAACCACTCCGGGTGTTTCTCCACCCAGGGGTGGTCGGGAGAACACTGGAGCGCGAAATCGAGTGCGATCTCCATGCGCAGACCGCGGGCGGTCGCCACGAAATGATCGAAGTCGTCGAGGGTGCCGAGTTCGGGATGGACGGCGTCGTGGCCGCCCTCGGCCGAGCCGATCGCCCAGGGCACGCCCACGTCGTGCGGGGCGGGGGAGAGCGAGTTGTTGGGGCCCTTGCGGTGGGTGGTGCCGATGGGGTGGACGGGCGGGAGGTAGACCACGTCGAAGCCCATCGCGGCGACCGCGGGAAGCCGCTCGGCGGCCGTGCGAAAGGTGCCGCTGACGATCCTCGGCGCCGCCCCGGCCGCCTTCCCCGTCCGGCCCCTGCGCTTCGCGGGCGGGCCGGCCTTCTCGACCCTGGCGCCCTCGGAGCGGGGGAACAGCTCGTACCAGGAGCCGAACAGGGCCCGTCGGCGCTCCACCACCAGCGGCAGCGGCGGGGAGGCGCTGAGCAGTTCGCGCAGCGGATGACGGGCGAGCGCGGCCTGCGCCTCGGGGGTGAGTGCCGCGGCCAGCCGGGCGGCGGCCGGGCGGGACGCGTCGCGCAGCGCGTCGACGGCGGCCAGCACCGCCTCGCGGCCGTCCCGCTTGGGTACCCCCTCGGCGGCCCGCTCGTACAGCTCGGCGCCCTCCGTCAGGACGAGCGCGGTGTCGATCCCCGCCGGAATCTTGATCCGGGCGTGCTGCCGCCAGGTGCTGACCGGATCGCTCCAGGCCTCGACCGTATACGTCCAGCGGCCCTCGGAGACCGGGGTGACATCGGCGCCCCAGCGGTCGGTGCCGGGAGCGAGCTCGCGCATCGGCGTCCAGGGGCCCGGGTGCCCGTTCGGGTCCGTCAGCACCACATTGGCGGCGACGGCCTCGTGGCCCTCGCGGAAGACGGTCGCGGTGACCTGGAAGGTCTCACCGGCAACCGCCTTGGCGGGCCTTCTGCCGCAGTCGACGAGGGGACGGACGTCGAGGACGGGAATGCGACCGATCATGGAATCACCTGGGGACTGGGGTTCGGGCTGAACTGGGCGCGGCACAGTGGCGGAGGGCGAAATGCGCGCACCGCGACCGATCGGGTCCGTCCTTTCTAGCTGCTCCGTCGACGGCTGGTGGGGTGTGGGCATGGCCGCTCCTGTCCGCGTTCACTCGAATGGCAGTCGAATGACCTGGGCATGGGTATGTTGCGCGGAAGTAAACCGGATGAAATCCGGATCCGCGGATGCCTCGCATTCGTGCTGCATTCGGGCGGCATTCATCTGCCGCCCGGGGAGCACTCGGGCTGTGTACCGGAGAAGCCTTCCCCTGATTCCCGGTGGGCCAATCCGGTGATTCTGTTAATTACTCGGACGTATACGTGACGACCGGTTCGCACCCGGCTCCGCCCCGTCCGCACGGGCTCGCCGGAGAACGTCCGGACGCCACTGCGCAGCCTTCCCTCTGGTGTGGAGGGCCACAAGACCGAACGAGGGAAGGGAATCGGCCATTACCTGTGGGGCCGATGTGTCCGGACGGGCCGTGAGTGAATCCGGATACGGACGGGGCGACGGCCGCCGCCACCGGAGAGGGACGCCGCCACCGGGCAGCGCCGCCGCCACCGGCGAGGGTGACGGAGCGGCGCACCCCGTGGTGCGTCCCCTCGGATCCGTACGTCCCCTGTCAAGGTGGTCATGTGAAGGCCATCCGTCGATTCACCGTGCGTCCCGTCCTCCCCGACCCCCTTCGACCGCTCAGCGACCTCGCCCACAATCTGCGCTGGTCCTGGCACACCGAGACCCGTGAGCTGTTCCAGGCCGTCGAACCGGAGGTCCGGCGGACGGCGGAATGCGATCCCGTGCGGCTGCTCGGCGCCGTATCGGCCGGCCGGCTCGCCGAGCTGGCCCGCGACGAGCAGTTCCTGCACCGGCTGGCCGAGGCTTCCCAGGACCTCCGGGACTACCTGGAAGGGCCCAGGTGGTACCAGGAGCAGCAGGAGCTGGGCGCCGAACTCCCGGCCGCCGTCGCCTACTTCTCGCCCGAGTTCGGAGTGACCGCGGCCCTGCCCCAGTACTCCGGCGGACTCGGCATCCTCGCCGGTGACCATCTCAAGGCCGCCAGCGACCTCGGCGTCCCCCTCATCGGGGTCGGCCTGCTCTACCGGCACGGCTACTTCCGCCAGAGCCTGTCGCGCGACGGCTGGCAGCAGGAGCACTACCCGGTACTCGATCCGAACGAGCTCCCCCTCGCCCTGCTGCGCGAGGCCGACGGCGCCCCGAGCCGGGTGGTGCTGGCCCTGCCCGGCGGCCGCTCCCTGCACGCGCACATCTGGCAGGCCCGGGTCGGGCGCGTACCCCTGCTGATGCTCGACTCCGACGTGGAGGAGAACGCGCCGGGCGAACGCGAGGTGACCGACCGGCTCTACGGCGGCGGCAGCGAGCACCGGCTCCTCCAGGAGATGCTCCTCGGCATCGGCGGCGTCCGGGCCGTGCACACCTACTGCCGTCTCACCGGACACCCGGAACCCGAGGTGTTCCACACCAACGAGGGGCACGCCGGCTTCCTAGGCCTCGAACGCATCCGTGAACTCTCCGGCAGCGGCCTCGACTTCGACTCCGCGGTGGAGGCCGTACGGGCCGGCACGGTCTTCACCACCCACACACCCGTGCCCGCCGGGATCGACCGTTTCGACCGCGAGCTCGTCGCCCGGCACTTCGGCGACGACGGCGAACTCCCGGGCGTCTCCGCCGAACGCATCCTGCAACTGGGCACGGAGACCTACCCCGGCGGTGAGCCGGGCCTCTTCAACATGGCGGTGATGGGGCTCCGGCTCGCCCAGCGCGCCAACGGGGTCTCCACCCTCCACGGCGCGGTCAGCCGGGAGATGTTCGCCGGGCTGTGGCCCGGCTTCGACCCCGCCGAGGTGCCGATCACCTCGGTCACCAACGGGGTCCACGCGCCCACCTGGGTCGCGCCCGAGGTCTTCCGGCTGCGCAACCGCTACGACGGCACGCCCGGCCGCTGGGACTCCGCCGCCGGGGTCCCCGACCGGGAGCTGTGGGACCTGCGGCGCGCCCTGCGCGCACAGCTGGTCACCGAGGTCCGCGAGCGGCTGCACGCCTCGTGGCGGGCCCGGGGCGCGGAGCCGGCCGAGCTCGGCTGGATCGACTCCGTGCTGGACCCGGACGTGCTGACGATCGGCTTCGCCCGGCGCGTCCCCTCGTACAAACGGCTGACACTGATGCTGCGCGACCGCGAGCGGCTGACGGAGCTGCTGCTCCACCCGACCCGCCCCGTCCAGATCGTCGTCGCGGGCAAGGCCCACCCCGCCGACGACGGCGGGAAGCGGCTGGTCCGGGAGCTGGTGCGGTTCTCCGACGACCCGCGGGTGCGCCACCGCATCGTGTTCCTTCCGGACTACGGGATGGCCATGGCGCAGAAGCTCTACCCGGGCTGCGACGTATGGCTGAACAACCCGCTGCGCCCGCTGGAGGCCTGCGGTACGAGCGGGATGAAGGCGGCGCTCAACGGCTGCCTCAACCTTTCGGTGCTCGACGGCTGGTGGGACGAGTGGTTCGAGCCGGACTTCGGCTGGGCGATCCCGACCGCCGACGGTCTGGCCCAGGACGAGGACCGCCGGGACGATCTGGAGGCGGCCGCCCTCTACGAGGTGATCGAGGACCGGGTCGCGCCGCGCTTCTACGACCGGGGCGGCGAGGGGATTCCGGAGCGCTGGACCGAGATGGTCCGCCGCACGCTGGGCACGCTCGGTCCCAAGGTGCTGGCCGACCGGATGGTCCGCGAGTACGTGGAGCGGCTGTACGCGCCCGCCGCTCACGCCCGGCGTGCGCTGGACCCGGGGACGGCGCGCCGGCTCGCCGACTGGAAGGCCAGGGTCCGTGCCGCCTGGCCGCGGGTGGCCGTCGACCATGTGGAGGCCGTGGCGCCCACCGCGGCGGACGGCTCGGCCGAACTGGGGGCGACGCTGCTGCTCCGGGTCAGGGTCGCCCTCGGGGTGCTGGAGCCGGGCGACGTGGAGGTGCAGGCGGTGGCCGGCCGGGTGGATGCCGCCGACGCGATCTCGGACGCCCAGCTCTTCCCGCTGAAGCCGGCCGGGGGCCAGGACCTGGAGGGCCGCTGGCTCTACGAGGGGCCGCTCGCCCTCGACCGCACGGGGCCGTACGGCTACACGGTGCGGGTGCTCCCGGCCCATCCGCTGCTGGCGACCGGGGCGGAACTCGGCCTGGTGGCGCTGCCCGCGGAGGCGGCGGGGGACGGCGCGGGCGTGCTGATGCGCTGATGCGCGGAGACGGAACCGCCCGGCAGGGGCGTGAGCTCCTGCCGGGTGGTGGTCACCGGGTCATGACCGGTGCGGGGCTCAGAAGGTGAGCTTGAAGCTGTTGATCTTGCCCGTGTCACCCGAGTAGACGTCCTGGACCTTGAGCTTCCAGGTGCCGTTGGCGACCTCGGACGACGCGTCGACCGTGTAGGTGCCGCGGACGTCGTCCGCCGGGTCGCCGGCCGAGGAGTTCTTCAGCCGGTAGGCCGTGCCGTCCGGGGCGACGAGGTCGACGACCAGGTCACCGCGGTAGGTGTGGGTGATGTCCACGTCGACCTTGAGGGCGCTGGGCGCGTTGCCGGTGATACCGGTGACGGTGACCGAGCTGGTGACGGCCGCACCGCGGTCCGGGATGGCGACCGAGGTCTTGTTCTCGAAGACCTTGCCGCCCGGGTTCGGGTTGCCGCCGTCACGGGTGCCGACGTTGATGGCCGCCCAGGCGTCGCCCACGGCCTTGTACTCGGCGCTGGTCGTGCCGTACAGCTCACCGGCCACGGCGAGGGTGCCGGTGCGGGCCGCCGCGTAGTTGGTGGTGGAGGTGAACTTGGTGCTGAGCGCCTTGAACCAGATCTGCTCGGCCTTGGCGCGGCCGATGCCGGTCACCGGCAGGCCGTCGGAGGTCGGGGAGTCGTAGGAGACCCCGTTGATGACCTTGGCGCCGCTGCCCTCGGAGAGCAGGTAGAAGAAGTGGTTCGCCGGGCCCGAGGAGTAGTGGACGTCGATGTTGCCGATGCCGGAGTACCAGGCGTCCTTGGACGCGCCGTCCTTGCTCGGCTTGTCCTGGTAACGCAGCGGGGTGCCGTCACCGTTGATGTCGATCTTCTCGCCGATGAGGTAGTCGCCCGGGTCGCTGGTGTTGTTGGCGTAGAACTCGACCGCGGTGGCGAAGATGTCACTGGTCGCCTCGTTGAGGCCACCGGACTCGCCGCTGTAGACCAGGTTGGCGGTCGCGGCGGTGACACCGTGCGACATCTCGTGCGCGGCGACGTCGAGCGAGGTCAGCGGGGCGTTGTTGCCCGAGCCGTCGCCGTACGTCATGCAGAAGCAGCTGTCCTGCCAGAAGGCGTTGACGTAGTTGTTGCCGTAGTGGACGCGGGAGTACGCGCCGACACCGTCACCGCGGATACCGGTGCGGCCGTGCACGTTCTTGTAGTAGTCCCAGGTCTCGGCCGCGCCGTAGTGGGCGTCCGCGGCAGCGGTCTCGGCGTTCGACGGGTTGCCGTTGCCCCACACGTCGGTGGAGTTGGTGAACAGCGTCCCGGTGCCGGAGGTGCCGTGGTTCAGGTTGTACGTCTTGTGGTTGCCGCGGCCCGTGTCCGTCAGCGTGTACGACGGGGCGGTGCCGAGGGTGACCTGGCCGCTGAACTGCGTGTTGCCGGTGCCGTTCTCGATGCCCTGCCACTCGTACAGCTTCGCCCCGGTGGCCGCGTCCGTGATGACGTGCAGCTCGTTGGGGGTGCCGTCGTGCTGGAGGCCGCCGACGACGGTCTCGTAGGCGAGCTGCGGCTTGCCCTGCGCCATCCAGACCACCTTGCGGGGTGCCCGGTCGGCCTCGGTCTTCTTCGAACCGTCGGCCTTGGCGAGGCCGAGGGCCTGCGTCTCGGCCTTGGCGGGCGCGATGTCCGCCTTGAGGTCCACGGCCTTCAGCTGACCGCTGGTCACCTTGGAGGCCTTGGTGACGCCCTGGGTCGTCCCGGACTTGGACTCCTGGACGATCAGGTCGCCGCCGAGCACCGGGAGTCCGGCGAAGGTGCGCTCGTAACGCGTGTGCGTGGTGCCGTCGTTGTCCTGGACGACGTCCTTGACGACGAGCTTCTCCTGCGAGCCGAGACCGAGGTCCTTGGCCGTGGCCGCCTTGCCCGCGTCGGCCTGACGGATCAGCTCGGCGCGCTGGGACGGGGACAGCTGCTTGGACAGGGCACCGTGGTCGGCGCCGGCCGTCGCCGGGGTCGCCGCCGGGGCGCTGCTGGGAGTGGCAGTGGCCGTACCGGTCTGGACTCCGACGGCGAGGAGGGCTGCTGCGGCTATCAGAGCGCCGGTCGCGGTGGCACGACGGCTGGGCGTGGATCTCACGCGGACTCCTTCTGCGAGGGGGGTACCGGCGGCTCGGTGAGCCGTCCGGGGTGAGCGAGAAGTGCGCAGAACGGGGTGAAGAGTGTCAGCCGGGAGCCGTTCCTGTCAGGACCGCGTCAACAACTTGGCCGGATCTCGTTCGTTGCCGGAAAGGTCATGTTCGTTAAGCGGACGTTTCGCGGATCATCACCGCGATGCCGTAGGGCGTCCGTCGTGCCCGGAATTCGAAGAGAGTGCCGAGGTCCGTCCTGAAGGCTTCGTGTTCGAACAACGGTCGGGAGGGCGGGTGTTCGGTGCTGGCCGAGATGATGTCGACATGTGGCTGATTTCTTGCCACCAGCTTCTTGCTGCAGAGCCGGGTGTCCTGAAGTGATCACGGCTCCGCGCGGACGGCCGTGGCGGTCGCGGCCGTTTTCGCCGCGTTCGCCCCACGGCCCGGCCGGGGGTACGCCAGGGGTGGAGAGGGCGGTCGTCCCCGCCGCGTGCTCTGCCTCGCTCACCCGTACCGGGCGGCCCGTCGCTCAGGACCACACCCACCGTCCCCGCCGTCCACGGCGGGGACGCGGGCACTACGGCACCCGTCGTAGCCGACACCGTGCGGGCGGCACGGGGCGGCACCGGGCGGTGCGCACGGTGCCGCCCCGCAACTCCCGCACCACCTGCGGGAATCGGTTCTCCACGGGGTGTCAGGCGGTGGTGAGCACCATCCGGAAGCGGGCCGCGCCGGACAGCATCCTGCGGTACGCGGCCTCCGCGTCGTCCAGCGGCACGGTCTCGGTCATCGGGCGGATCCCGTGCAGGGCGCTGAACGCCAGGGTGTCCTGCACGTCCTGCGCGGTGCCGGACGGGTGGCCCCGGACGACCTTGCCCGACATCAGCAACTGGTTCGGGCTGATCCCCAGCGGCTCCGGGTCCGCGCCGATGACCACCAGCTCACCGCGCGGTGCCAGCCCCTCCACGGTCGCCGTGATGGCCGCGGAGTTGGCGGCGGTGGCCAGGACGACCCGGGCACCGCCCAGGGCCTGCAGCGCCTCCGCGACGCCGGTGTCCGCGGTGCTGTCGATGTAGTGGTGCGCGCCGAGCTCCCTCGCGAAGTCGGCCTTGGCGGCGCCCCGGGCGATCGCCACCGTCTCGAAGCCCATCGCCGCCGCGTACTGCACGCCCAGGTGCCCGAGGCCGCCGATGCCGAGCACGGCGACCAGGTCCCCGGCCCGGGCGGCACTGCGCCGCAGCCCGTTGTACGTGGTCACCCCCGCGCAGCCGATCGGCGCCGCGTCGGCCGCCGCCAGCGCCTCGGGGATCCGGGCCAGGGCGTCCGCCGGGACGGTCACGCTCTCGGCGTAGCCACCGTCGTACGCCCATCCGGGCACCTTCAGGTTCACGCAGACCACGAAGTCGCCCCGCCTGCACGGCGTGCAGTGGCCGCAGCTGCCGCCGAACCAGCCCACCGCCACCCGGTCACCCACCTGCCAGGCGCTCTGCGTCCCCTCGCCGAGCTCCGCGATCCGGCCCGCGATCTCGTGCCCGGGGACCACCGGGAACCGTACGCCCGGCAGCATGGCCTCCACGAAGAGCGCGTCGCTGTGGCAGATCCCGCAGGCGTCCACGGCCACCCGGACATGACCCGGGCCCGGCTGCGCCACCGCGCGCTCGACGATCTCGAAAGGACCGCCTGCGGCGGTGGCCTGCGCGGCTCGGTAGGTGCTGGAGACACTCATCTGGATCTCTCCGGGTTACGGGGGACGGTTCCCGGAACCAGCAGACCAGCTCCGGCCCGCTCGCGCGCGCCGGGCGACGCGTACGGGGGCCGCGGCTCAGGAGGCGGGCGGCCGTCCGCCGTGCCAGGAGCGCCAGAGCGCGGCGTACGCGCCGTCGGCCGCCACGAGCTCGTCATGGGTGCCCAGTTCGGTGATCCGGCCGTCCTCCATCACGGCCACCCGGTGGGCGTCGTGCGCCGTCTGCAGGCGGTGCGCGACGGCGACGACCGTCCGGCCTTCGAGCACGGCGGCCAGCGCCCGCTCCGTGTGCCGGGCCGTCCCCGGGTCCAGGAGCGCGGTGGCCTCGTCGAGGATCAGCGTGTGCGGATCGGCCAGCACCACGCGCGCCAGGGCGAGCTGCTGCGCCCGGGCGCCGTCCGGCCGGTGCGCCCCGTGGCCCAGATCGGTGTCCAGGCCGTCCGGCAGCTCGTCGGCCCAGTCGGCGCCGACCGCGGCGAGCGCCGCGCGCAGTTCGGTGTCGGTGGCGCCGGCCGAGGCGATCCTCAGGTTGTCCCGGACCGTGCCGAGGAACACGTGGTGCTCCTGGGTGACCAGTACGACGTGCCTGCGCAGCCGCTCGGGGTCCAGCCCGTGGACCAGGACCCGCCCCACCGTCACCGAGCCGGAGCGCGGCGCGTCCATGCCCGCCAGCAGCCTGCCCAGGGTGGTCTTGCCCGCACCGGAGGGACCGACGACCGCGAGCCGCTCGCCGGGACGGACCGTCAGGTCGACACCGTGCAGGACATCGCCCCCGCCGTCGTACGCGTACCGCACCCCCGTCACCTCGATCCGGTCGTCGGCCGGTGCGGGGGAGGCGGCCGGCGGTACGTGCGCCGCCAGGGCGAGGCCCTCGACCCTGGCGAAGGAGGCGCCGCTGCTCTGGAGCTGTTCCAGCCGCTGGAGGATGGTGTCCAGGGGCTGGGACAGCTGCCGCAGATACAGGGCCGAGGCGACCACCGCGCCGAGGCTCACCGTGCCGTGGTCGTGCAGTACGCCGCCGATCAGCAGGACACCGGCCACCGGAACGACGTACGAGACGTCCACGGCAGGGAAGAGCACACTGCGCAGGAACAGCGTCCGGGTCCGGGTCCGCAGGCACTCCTCGACGGCCTTGTCGCAGGCCGCGACACGACGCTGCTGAAGCCCGAGGGCCTCGACCGTACGGGCCCCGGCGGCGGTGGCCGCGAGCTGTTCCGCGAGCACCGAGTTGGCGGCCCCCTCGGCCAGGTACGCGGTGAACGCCCGGCGCAGGTACCAGCGGGCCGCGAACCGGATCCCGAGCAGACCCACCATCCCGCACGCGCCGAGCAGCGGATCGAGCACGAACACCGCGCCGAGGATGAACAGGGCCTGGACCGCGGCGATGAGGAGCTCCGGCCCGGCGTCCCGGAGGGTGGCACCGACCACGGCGACATCCGTGGTGCCGCGGGCCATCAGGTCGCCCGTGCCGACCCGCTCGACCACCCGGGCGGGCAGCGCGAGCGCCCGCCCGGCGAACTCCTCACGGATGCGCGCCAGGGTCCGCTCGCCGAAGCGGTGTCCGGCGTAACCCGCGCAGCGGACCAGGAGGAGCTGCACCACGGCGAAGACCAGGACGGTGAGCGCCAGACGGTCCACCGCGGACACCCCGGCACCCGCACCGACCTCGTCGACGATGCGGCCGAGCAGCCACGGGCCGACGAGCCCGGCACCGGCGGCCAGTGCGTTGAGGCCGATCACGGCGGCGAAGGCGCGGCCGTCCAGCCGGATCAGCCGGAGCGCCGCGCGGAGTGTCCGGGACGGTTCGGCGATGGGCAGGGCCCGGTGCGCGGGCCCGGATCCGGTGGTCATCGCACGGCCTCCTCGGACGGCGGGACGTTTCCTTCGCCGGAGGGTTCCTCGTCCGTACCGCGCGACACCAGGAGGCGGTATCCGGGCTCCCGGTCCAGGAGTTCACGGTGGCCGCCGACGGCCGCGACACGACCGCCGACCAGGTAGTACACGGTGTCCGCCCGGTCCAGCACGAGCGGCGAGGTGCTGGTGACGACCGTGGTGCGGCCGGAGCGTGCGGCGCGCAGCCGGGACGCCATGGCCGCCTCGGTGTGCGCGTCGACCGCCGAGGTGGGCTCCACCGCCAGCAGCACCTCGGGATCGGCCAGCAGGGCCCGGACCAGCCGGACGCGCTGGCGCTGGCCCCCGGAGAGGTTGCGGCCCTGCGCGTCGACGCGCGAGTCGAGCCCGTCCGGCAGCCCGCGCACGATGTCCTGCGCCACGGCCGCGTACAGGGCCCGGCCGATGGACTCCTCGTCCCGGTCCCGGGCGCCGCCGATCACCTCGCGCAGCGGACCGGCGAACAGATCGGCCTCGTTGTCCGCGACCAGGATCCGCCGGCGCACCTGCGTCAGGTCGATCCCGTCGAGGCGTATCGCGCCCCAGGTCGCGGCCGATCCGGTGAACCGGCCGAGCCGCTCGACCACCGCCGCGGACTCCGAAGGCCGGGCACCCGCCAGTGCGGTCAGCCTCCCGGGCACCACCTCCACACCGGACTCCGGATCACGGAGCGTGGACGGCGACCCGGGCCCGTCCGCAGCCGCATCGCCCTCCTCGGCAGCGGGTTCCAGGTCCAGGAAACGTATGACCCGGCGGGCGGCGACCAGCCCTCGGCCGAGGTCGTAGCCGCCCTCGATGAAGAACTCGACCGGCACCACGAGCACCGCGGCGTACCCGTAGACCGCGACCAACTCGCCTACGCTGATGGTTCCTTGAGCCGCCATCCGGGCCGCCAGCCAGGTCACGGCCCCGAGGAACAGGGTGGGCAGGCCGACGCCGAGTGCCTGGATCCAGCTGGTCACCGCGCCGACGCGGTACCCCTTTGCCCGCAACTCCTGCGAGCCGCGCCGGTAGCGCTCGGCGTACACCTCCTTGCCGCCGATGCCGTTGAGGACGCGCAGGCCCCCGACCATGTCCTCGAAACGGCCGGCGAGCCTGCCCTGCTGCTCCCGGTACGCCGCCTCGACGCCCTGCAACCGCCCCAGCAACGGGCCGACCAGCACCGCGAGCAACGGCACCCCGAGCAGCACCACGGCGGCGAGCAGCGGCTCCACGGCCAGCAGCAGCGCGGCCACGACGACGAAGGCGAGGACCGCGCCGACACCGGGGCCGGTGATGGTCAGCGTGCCGGCGATCACGGCGACGTCGCCGAACCCGATCGTGACGACTTCCCCCGCCGTGACCCGGCGCGGCAGCGCCCCGCCCAGCCGGGTCGCCTGTGTGACCACGGCCCGCACGGACCGGAAGGCGGCGTCCAGCCGCACCCTGGTCATCGTGCGGTGCCGCATGATGGCCAGCCAGGCGTTCAGCACCCCCACACCCAGCAGCGCCGCGACCCAGCCGGCCAGCGCGGACCACCGCCCCGGTTGCAGCCCGTCGTCGATGGCGCGGGACAGCAGGTACGGCGGCAGCGTCAGGCACACCATCCAGGCGCTGCCGAGCAGAGATCCGGCGGCGACCCGCCGGCGCTGACAGACGATCAGCCACCACAGGTACCGCATGGCGCTGCGACGGTCGGGGGGCCGTACGCGGTGCTGCGAGCGATTCCTGATCTCGATCCCTCCCCGGGGTGTCGGTGGAACGCGGCCGCGGATGCCTGCTCCACGGATCGTACGGACAGGGTGTACGTGCAGTCCGTGTCGGGGACGACGACGAGGAGCGGGGCGCCGGTCCTGATGTGCGCGTGGGCGGCGCGTTGGCTCTCGCGGTCCTCGTACCAGGCGAGGAGTTCCGCGAGGTGGCCGAGGCGCGGGTCGAGGCCGAGCCGGTCCACGATCCACAGCGCCTGCCCGCCGAGCCAGCGCAGTGCGAGGACGGGGGAGATGGTCCGGAAGGTGCCCAGGACGTACCGTGCCGACCCGTCGGTGCCGTACACGAGTCCTTCGGCGGTCGCCGCGCACCGGTAACTCACCTGCTCGGGCGATGTGCTCACGTCGTCGTTCACAGGATCCGCCCCTCGCTCCGGGCGTTGCACCGCGTGATCTCGGCCCGCAGCCGTTCCATGGGGCTCGGCGGTCGCACGCTCGCGGGTTCCGCTTCCCACTCCGTACCACCGCAGACCGGCCGCAACGACCAGTACGGGCCGGCTGTCCCCCGGAACTCACCCACCCGGTCACGACGGCTGGTGTCCACCAACAGCGTGCCGGTGGGCGGGACTTGTGGGGGCTTCCGGTCGCTCGGGGGGCTGTCTTCCGCACACACGGGTCACTCCTCTCCGTAACGGTTCCGCTACCAAGGGGGATCAGCGTGGCTTAGGCTCGGGGAGTCTTCAACTTACGCAGAGTGACAGGCAAGTTAGGTGCCGGATGGTGAATCGGAAGGAACTGGACCCCGAACGGTCGCCCAGCGCGGCGTTCGGTGTGCGTCTTCGCAGTTCGAGGGATGAGCGCGGCTGGACGCAGGACGAACTCGGCGAGCGTATGGGGTGCTCCGGGGCGCATATTTCTGCCGTTGAAACTGGACGGAGGAAACCAACTCAACAGTTCGCAGCAAGTGCTGACAGGACGTTTGGAACGGGCGACCGGTTTGAGCGGCAGAGCCGGGCCGTCAGGCACAGGGCGCTGATCGAGGGCTTCCCCGAGTACGTCACTCACGAGGCGCGAGCGGTAGAGATCAGGCTGTATGAGGTGGGTGTCATACCTGGCCTGCTCCAGACGCCGGAGTACGCATCAGCGCTTGGGGACAGCACTGTGAAACGGGGTGTCGCCTCGCGGGAGCAAGCCGACGAGCGGATTGCGCTGGTCGCGCAGCGCCAAGCGTCGCTCACACGAACACCACCCCCGCTGGTCTTCGTGGTGCTCGACGAGAGCTGTCTTCTCCGCCCCATCGGGGACGGCGTCCTCATGGACGCACAGTTCGTCCGCCTGCTGGAGTTTGCCGAGCTACCGAACACCGTGCTTCAAGTCGCCCCGTTCGCCATCGGGGTGCGTCGTCCGATGACGTTGCCGGTAACCGTGCTCACGATGCCGGACCGCTCGCTCATGTCGTACGCGGAGTCCGCCAATCGGGGCCATCTTGAGCGGGACAGCGCCTCGGTGCTGCCCATCTTGACGGACTACCATCAACTACAGGCCGAAGCGCTGTCGCGAGCGGCGTCCGTGGCCATGATCAGCCAGTTACGAAAGGGCACCCCGTGACGACCGAGTCCCCCCGTTGGTTCAAGTCCTCATTCAGCGAGAACGGCGGCCAGTGCATCGAGGTCGCCGCCAACCTCGTCGCCCCACTCGGCGTGGTCCCCGTCCGCGACTCCAAGAACCCGGGCGGCCCGGTGCTGAACACCTCCGCCGCCTCGTTCGCCTCCTTCGTGGCGGGCGTCAAGGCCGACGGGTTCGGAACCGTCTGACCGCCCGGTTTCGCGCGCACTGATCCCGGACACGACGACAGCCCCGCCACACCCCCGTGACCCGCCGGGGGTGTGGCGGGTCATTTGCCGAATCGCCGCTCACGATGGGCGTACGAGCGAAGTGCGCGCAGGAAGTCCACGCGACGGAACGCCGGCCAGTAGCAGTCCACCCAGTGCATCTCGGCGTACGCGGACTGCCAGAGAAGGAAGCCGGACAGCCGCTGTTCTCCGGAGGTCCGGATGATGAAGTCGGTGTGGTCGGCCGTCGGTGAGTACAGATGCCGGGAGATGTCCTCGATCTCGAACCGTTCGACCAGTTCCGCAGGATCGCCACCGGCAGCGATGTGTTCCTCGAAGGCGCGCTTCACCGCATCGACGATCTCCCGTCGGCCGCCGTAGCCGACCGCGACGTCCACCTTGAGCCCGCCGCGCCCGGCGGTCGCGGCGGCGGCCTCCTTGAGCACCTGGGCACTGGTGCCGGGCAGCATGTCGAGCGAGCCGATCACCTGGACCTCCCAGGGGCGGCCTGCGGCCGTGATGTCCCGGACGGTCTCTTCGATGATCTCGATCAGCGGCCCGAGCTGTTCGGCGGGGCGCCCGAGGTTGTCGTCGGAGAGCATGAAGAGGGTCACGTGCTCGATTCCGTCGGCAGTGCACCAGCCGAGGAACTCGGTCGTCTTGGCGCCGCCCGCCCGGTACCCCTCCCGGACGTCCGAGTGACCCGCCTGCCGCGCCCAGCGCCGGTTGCCGTCGAGCATGATCCCGACGTGCCGGGGGCGTGGCAGCCCCGCCAGGGTGGTGGCCAGTCGGCGCTCGTACACCGCCTCGATCGGCCTTCGGAGAAACAGCGGGAGCAGCCTCATGAACCATCTCCGTCGCGTTGTCGATGCTCGCCGCGGACCCTACCAGGGGGGCCGGAGAGCGGGTCGGCACTTCGTGGGCGACAGCTGCGCGGGTGGCCCGGCCGGGGTGTCAGGCGCATGGTGAAGTGCAGGGAGCAGGGGATCCGGTGATGTGTGATCGGGGCGGGCCGGGGATCGGTTCACCGCCCGCCGCGGGCGATCCGGCCGTTCCCGGGAACCGGTCGGCGGGCTTCCCGGGAACCGGTCGGCGGGCTTCCCGGGTTCGTCCGGGCCTGCTCACGTCAGGAGGCCGCGCCAGCGGTCGGCCGACTCCATGATGTCCACGCTGACCCGCTGCAGGAATGCTCCTGCCTTGGTCATCCGCCGCCCCACGGGACTGTCGGGCCCGACGGCCTCCGCCGTGGCCATCGCGGACCGCGCCGCTTCGAGCGTCTGGCGTGTGCTGAGGACGATGGACTGGTACCAGGCCTCGTCGTCGATCACATAGACGTCCCGGCGCCGCCGCAGATCGCGCTCACGCCGGACATAACCGTGCTGGACCAGGTAGTTCACGGCCAAGGAGACGGAGGCTGGGCTGACCTCCAGCCTGCGGGTCAGCTCGGCCGCGGTGCGCCTGCCGTCCTCGGACAGCAGCAGGTCGACGTGGACGCGTGCCGTCATCCTCGGCAGCCCCGCCCGGACCGCCATCTCGATGATCTCCTCTCCCGCCGCGTCACCCGACGGCCCGGCGGCGCGCGGGGGCGCCGGTGTGCCACGACGCGCCCGCAGGCCCGCCGCCTGGTGCGCCCGCTGGGGCCGGTAGCCGCCGGAGCCGCCGTTGCGTCCGATCTCCCGGCTGATCGTCGAGGTCGGCCGGTCGAGCCGCCTCGCGATCTCGGCGTAGGAGAGCCCGTCGGCGATTCCGGCCGCGATGCGCCGGCGGTCCTGCTGGGTCAACCGTTCTCCTGGCATGCCGTCAGTATTGCTTTCGCTTTCATTCATTGCAATGCTGCGTTGCATTCGATCCCATCGTCATTGCATCAATTTTCGGACGCTGAGCTGGGTGAATGCGTTTCTGTCGATTGACAGGAATTCTGAATGCAACGTAGCTTTCAAACATCGTAAAACGCGTACTATCGCGAGATGGGGAATGATCATGGGTGAGGTCCTGCACACCGTCCCGACGATGCCGACGACGCGTCCGTCCGGCTGCCCCTTCGATCCGCCGGCCGAGCTGGTCGACGCCCGCCGGCACGGCCCCGTCAGCCGCTACACCTTCCCCGGTGGGCAACCCGGCTGGCTGATCACCGGATACGACCTGGTCAGGTCGGTGCTCGCCGACTCGCGCTTCAGCTCGCGCAAGGAGCTCATGCTCCACCCCACCATCGACTACGGAGACATGAAGGCGCCCCCGGCCCCGCCCGGCGAGTTCCTCCTCATGGACGAGCCCCAGCACCGGCGCTATCGAAAGCCGCTGATGGGCAAGTTCACCGTACGGCGGATGCGACTGCTCACCGAGCGCATCGAGCAGATCACCGCCGACCACCTGGACGCCATGGAGGAGGCCGGGCCGTCGGCGGACCTGGTGACCGCGTTCGCCAAGCCCATCCCCGCCGTCGTGATCTGTGAACTGCTGGGGGTGCCGTACGGGGACCGGGGGTCCTTCCAGGAACAGGTCGACTCGTTCATGAACGGGGAGACGAGCGACGAGGACCTGATCGCGGCCTATACCGGGACCCAGGACTACCTCGCGGAGCTGGTGGCCGCCAAACGCGCCGACCCCACCGACGACGTGCTCAGCGACCTCACCGACAGCGATCTGACCGACGAGGAACTGAGGGGGATGGCCCTGCTCCTGCTGGCGGCCGGGATCGACACCACCGCGAACATGCTGTCCCTCGGCACCTTCGCGCTGCTGCGCAACCCGGAGCAACTGGCCGCGCTGCGCGCCGACCCCGCCCTCACCGACCGGGCCGTGGAGGAGCTGCTGCGGTACCTCAGTGTCGCCAAGACGTTCATGAGGACGGCGCTGGAGGACGTCGAGGTGGGCGGCCGGACGATCGAGGCCGGCTCGCGGGTGATCCTGTCGTACAACACCGCCAACCGCGACCCCGAGCGCTTCACCGACCCCCATGTGCTCGACCTCCGCAGGCAGGAAGGCGGACACCTGGCCTTCGGTCACGGCATCCACCAGTGCCTGGGGCAGCAACTGGCCCGCGTCGAGATGAAGGTCGCGCTCCCCGCGCTGTTCGACCGCTTTCCCGCGCTGCGTCTGGCCGTACCGCCCGAGGAGGTCGTCCTGCGTCCGGAGAGCGCGGACGTCTACGGGGTGAAGAGCCTCCCGGTCACCTGGGGGGCGTGAGCGACGAGGGCCGCCGTGGACGCCGGGCGCCGCGCAGGCCCCGGGCGCCCGGGCCGCAGGCCGCTCACGTCAGGCTCTCCCGCCACGCCCGGTGCAGCCCCGCGAAGCGGCCCGTGCCGGCGATGAGTTCGGCCGGGGCGCCGTCCTCCACGATGCGGCCGTGCTCCATCACCAGGACCCGGTCCGCGATCTCCACCGTGGACAGGCGGTGGGCGATCACCACCGCGGTGCGGCCGTGCAGCACCGTGTCCATGGCCCGTTGCACGGCCCGTTCGCCGGGGATGTCCAGCGAGCTCGTCGCCTCGTCGAGGATCAGCACCGCCGGGTTGGCGAGCAGGGCGCGGGCGAAGCCGACCAGCTGGCGCTGACCGGCCGAGATCCGCCCGCCCCGCTTGCGCACGTCCGTGTCGTAGCCGTCGGGCAGTGCGCTGATGAAATCGTGCGCGCCGATCGCCTTGGCGGCCTGCTCGATCTCCGCGCGGGTCGCGTCGGGGTCGCCGATCGCGATGTTCTCGGCGACCGTCCCGGAGAACAGGAACGCCTCCTGCGTCACCATCACCACACCTCGCCGCAGCTCCGGCACGGCCAGGTCCCGCAGATCCGTGCCGTCGAGCAGCACCCGGCCGTCCGTCGGGTCGTAGAACCGGGCCAGCAGCTTGGCCAGCGTCGACTTGCCCGCCCCCGTCGACCCGACCACGGCGACGGTCTGCCCGGCCGGGACCGTCAGATCGAAGCGGGGCAGCACCTCGCCGCCCGTGCGGTAGGCGAAGCGCACCTGCTCGAAGACGACCTCGCGGCCCGGGTGTTCCCCCGTGAGCACCGGCAGCTCCCGCGGGTCGGACGGCTCGGGGACGGACGGGGTCTGGGCCAGCAGACCCGCGATCTTCGCCAGCGAGGCCGCGGCCGACTGGTAGGAGTTGAGGAACATGCCGAGCCGGTCGATCGGGTCGTACAGCCGGCGCAGATAGAGCACGGCCGCGGCCAGCACCCCGAGCGCCAGGGTGCCCGAGGCCACCCGGTACGCGCCCCACAGCACGATTCCGGCGACCGCCGTGTTGGCGACCAGCCGGGAACCGACGACATAGCGGGCCATCTCCAGCATCGCGCTGCCGTTGGTCCAACGGTGCGCGTTGTTGAGGCCCTCGAAGTGCGCGTCGTTGACGGGCTCGCGGCGGAAGGCCTGGACGGGGCGGATGCCGTTCATCGTCTCCGCGAACTTCACGATGACCGCGGCGATCGCCGAGGACCGCTCGGCGTACAGCACACCGGCCCGCCGCTGGAAGCGCCGCACCAGCAGATAGAGCGGGACGAAGGAGAGCACGGCCACCGAGCCCAGACCGAAGTCCAGCCAGAGCAGCATCAGCGAGATGGAGACGAACGACAGCACGACGTTGATCAGCTCCTGGAGCCCCTCGCTGAGCAGCTCCCGCAGCGACTCCACGTCCGTGGTGGAACGGGAGATCAGCCGGCCCGAGGTGTAGCGCTCGTGGAAGTCCACGCTCAGCGCCTGCGCATGACGGAAGATCCGCCCCCGCAGATCGAGCAGCGCGCCCTGGTTGACCAGGGAGGAGACCCGTACGAACGCGTACTGCATGCCCCCGGCCACCGCCGAGCACAGCGCGTACCCGACGGCCACCGCGATCAGCGGCCCGTAGTCCGCGTCCCGGAACGCAGGCACCCCGCTGTCGATCGCGTACGCGACGAGCAGCGGACCGGCCTGGACCGAGAGCTGCTGGACCAGCAGCACCAGCGCGATCAGCGCCACCCGGGCCCTCATCGGCCGCAGCAGCGATCTCAGCAGGGCCCCGGTCGCGCCGGGCGGGGTGGGCAGGTCGTCCCGGTCGAAGCGGTCCCCGGCGCTCCCGGCACCCTCGGTGGGCTCGGCGGGGGCCGTGTCCGCGGTCGTCGTACTGGTCATCGGGTGCCCTTCTCGGCGAGGAGGTCCTCGGCGGACAGGTCGGGGAAGGCGTCCTCGGCGGGCGCGTCCTCGGCGCCCGACATCAGCCAGGCGTACTCGGGGCTGGTGCGCAGCAGTTCCTGATGGGTGCCGACGGCGGCGATCCGGCCCTCCGAGAGCAGCGCCACCCGGTCCGCGAGCATCACGGTGGACGGTCGGTGCGCGACCACGATCGCCGTGGTCTCCGCCAGGACCCGCCGCAGCGCGGCCTCCACCAGCGCCTCCGTGTGCACGTCCAGCGCGGAGAGCGGATCGTCCAGGACGAGGAAGCGCGGCCGGCCGACCACGGCGCGGGCCAGTGCCAGTCGTTGCCGCTGGCCGCCGGAGAGGCTGAGGCCCTGCTCCCCGACCTGGGTGTCGACGCCCTCGGGCAGATCGTGCGCGAAGTCGGCCTGCGCGATGGCCAGGGCCCTGCGCAACTCGTCGTCCCCGGCACCCTCGGCGCCCATCAGCACGTTCTCCCCGACGCCCGCCGAGAAGAGCGTCGGCTCCTCGAAGGCCACCGACACCAGCTCGCGCAGCCGCTCCCGGGACATGGTGGTGATGTCCGTACCGTCCAGCGTGATCCGCCCCGCGGTGGCCTCGTGCAGCCGGGGCACGAGGGCGGTGAGCGTCGTCTTCCCGGAACCCGTGGCCCCGACCAGGGCCATCGTCTCGCCGGGGCGGATGTGCAGATCGATCCGGGACAGCACGGGCACGGAGCCGGGCTCCGCGTCGGGATAGCGGAACTCCACGCCCTCGAAGACCATTTCACCGCGGGCCGAGCCGCTCTGCCGGGCCTGCCCGTCGGCGGTGGGCGCGTCCACCTCCTCGGCCACGTCCATCACCTCGAAGAACCGCTCGGTCGCCGTCGCCGACTCCTGGCTCATCGCCAGCAGGAAGCCGATCGACTCGACCGGCCAGCGCAGCGCGAGCGCGGTGGAGAGGAAGGCGACCAGGGTGCCCGCGGAGAGGTCGCCGTCCGCGACCTGGACCGTGCCGAGCACCAGCGCCGCACCGATGGCCAGCTCCGGGATCAGGGTGATGGAGGACCAGATGCCCGCGAGGAGACGGGCCTTGCCCAGCTCCGTGGTGCGCAGCCGCTCCGAGAGGGAACGGAAGGAGAGGGCCTGGCTGCGGTGCCGGCCGAAGCCCTTGATGATGCGGATGCCGAGCACGCTCTCCTCGACGACCGTCGTCAGATCGCCGACCTGGTCCTGGGCCCGGCGCGCCACCGCCGAGAACTTCGTCTCGAAGACCAGACAGATGATCACCATCGGCACCACCGGAGTCAGCAGCACCAGCCCCAGCGTCCACTGCTGCATCAGCAGGATGACGAAGCCGATCAGGATCGTCGCCCCGTTGACCAGCAGGAAGGTCAGCGGGAAGGCGAGGAACTGACGCAGCAGCATCAGGTCCGTGGTCGCGCGCGAGAGCAACTGCCCCGACGGCCAGCGGTCGTGGAACGCCACCGGCAGCCGCTGGAGATGCCGGTACAGATCGGCCCGCATCGCCGCCTCGATCCCGGCCAGCGGCCGCGACACCATCCACCGCCGCACCCCGAACAGCGCGGCCTCGGCGATGCCCAGCAGCAGCAGATACAGCGCGCCGAGCCAGACCCCGCCGGGGTCGCGGTCCGCCACCGGGCCGTCGACGATCCACTTCAGGACGAGGGGAATCACCAGGCCGACGCAGGACGCGACGATCGCGACCAGCGCGGCGCCGAACAGCCGCTCGCGCACCGGCTTCACATAAGGCCACAACCGCAACAGGGACTGAACGGTGGACCGATCCTTGGGCTCTACATGTTCTTCGGGCATCACAGTCGAGCCTACGGTTCACCCCTGACATCGCTCATGTGGTTTTCCGGCCGAGGGATGGCTGTCGGGCCCGGGAGGCGCAGGTCGTAGCCCGTATCAACCGATCGGCTGATGCTCCTTCGAGCGCGATGGACGATGGTGCGCAGGGCCCCGCGACACGATGCTCGTGGGCATGGCAATCATTGAAGTGAACGGGGTGCGGAAGGCGTACGCCGGGCGCACCGTGGTCGACGGTGTGAGCTTCTCCGTCGACGAGGGGGAGATCTTCGGGATCCTCGGCCCCAACGGCGCGGGCAAGACCACCACCGTCGAGTGCGTCGGGGGCCTGCGGGCCCCCGACGCCGGTACGGTCCGCGTCGCCGGTCTCGACCCCGTCGCCGACCACGACCGGGTCACCCGGCTGCTGGGCGCCCAGCTCCAGGAGAGCGAACTCCAGCCCAAACTCACCGTGGCCGAGGCGCTGGAGCTCTACAGCGCCTTCTACCCGGACCCCGCCGACTGGCGGGAGCTCGCCGGACGGCTGGGCCTGCACACCGTGTACGGCACCCGCTTCGCCAAGCTGTCCGGCGGTCAGAAGCAGCGGCTGTCCATCGCGCTCGCCCTGGTCGGCAACCCGCGGGTGGTGGTGCTCGACGAGCTGACCACCGGCCTGGACCCACGGGCCCGCCGGGACACCTGGAAACTCATCGAGGACGTACGCGACAGCGGCGTCACCGTTCTGCTGGTCACCCACTTCATGGAGGAGGCCAGCCAGCTCTGCGACCGGATCGCCGTCATCGACAAGGGGAAGGTCGTCGCCCTCGACACCCCCTCCGGCCTGATCGGCAGCGCGGGCAGCTCCACGGTCATCTCCTTCACCCCGTCGCGACCGCTCACCGACGCCGAGCTCGCGCAGCTGCCCGGCGCGGCCTCCGTGGAGCGCAAGGACGACCGGATCGAGATCAGCGGCACCGACGAGACGGTCAACGCCGTGATCTCCCTGCTGGCCCGGCACAGCATCACCGCACACCGGCTCCGCGTCTCGGAGGCGACGCTCGACGACGCCTTCCTCGACCTCACAGAACAGGCGGCCTGAGATGACCACGGCGAACCCGGCCACGGCCACCACGACACCCGCACCGGTATCCGCGCGCAAGGCGGTGCTCAGGTCCGAGACCCGGCTCTTCCTGCGCGAACCCGGCGCCCTGTTCTGGATCGTCGTCTTCCCGACCGCGCTCCTGACGATCCTCGGCCTCATCCCCTCCTTCCGGGAGCACACCGACGATCTCGGCGGCCGGCGCGTCATCGACCTGTACGTACCGGTGGCCGTCCTGCTCGCCATGATCATGTCCGGGCTGCAGGCCATGCCGCCCGTCCTCACCGGCTACCGCGAACGCGGCATCCTGCGCCGGATGTCCACCACTCCGGTCCGCCCCTCCGCGCTGCTCACCGCGCAGATCGCCCTGCACGGCGCCGCCGCCCTCGGCTCCGCCGTACTGGCGATGGCCGTCGGCCGGGTCGCCTTCGGCGTCGGACTGCCCGGACAGCCCGTCGCCTACGTCCTGGCGCTGCTGCTGTCGACGGCGAGCGTGCTGACCCTCGGCGCACTGCTCTGCGCCCTCTCCCGTACGACCAAGGCGGCCGCCGCCATCAGTTCGGTCGTGAACCTCCTGATGATGTTCACCGCCGGCGTCTGGATCCCGGTGCAGAGCATGCCCGACACCCTCCGGAACATCGTCCGGTTCACCCCGTTCGGAGCGGCGTCCGAGGCGCTGGACCGGGCGGCTTCCGGCAGCTGGCCCGGCTTCACCCAGCTCGGCGTGATGGTGCTGTGGACGGCGCTGGTGACGCTGCTCGCGACCCGTCTGTTCCGCTGGGAGTGACCGGCACGCCGGGGACGGGGAGACTGCACCCATGAAGGCGTGGGACACGGCGACGGCACACCGGAACGACACGACGAGCGCCGAGCTCGGGTGGGAACGGTTCTTCAGGTACGGGCCCTACGGGCTCCTCGGGCTGAGCACGTTCGTCTCGGCCGTGAGCGCCCCGCTCCTCATGGACCGCGCGGAGGTGCACGGCGTCGTGGTGCTGGTGCCCGTCGCCCTCACCCTCCAGCTCTGGTGGGGGCGGGTCGGGCCGGTCGTCGTCCCCAAGTCGCGGGCGTCGCAGTTCTACTACGTCGCCCGCACCCTGATCGGCTTCGCACTGACCTGGTGCAACCCCTTCTACTCGGTGTTCGCGATCCTCGGATACTTCGACACCGGCCGGTTGCTCCCGCAGCGGGCCGTCCGTCCCGCGCTGCTGGTCACGGCCGCCATCATGGCGGGCGCGCAGTGCGGCAGCGGCCTGCCGCCGGTCTCCCTGATGAACTGGATCGCCTTCGCCGCCCTGTTCTGTCTGCACGCGACCCTCACCATGGTCTTCGCCAGGATCGGCGACCGCGAGGCCGACCACGCCCGTACCCAGGTCGACACCATCGCCGCACTGGAGTCGGCCAACGCCCGTCTCGAACAGGCCCTGGCGGAGAACGCCGGGCTGCACGCCCAGCTCCTGGTCCAGGCCCGCGAGGCGGGCGTCGCCGACGAGCGCCGCCGGCTCGCCGCCGAGATCCACGACACCCTGGCCCAGGGCCTGACCGGCATCATCGCCCAGCTCCAGGTGGTGGACTCGATCGGCGACACCGACCCGGCGCTGGCCCGGGTGCACCTGGACCGCGCCGCCGGCCTCGCCCGGCACAGCCTCGGCGAGGCGCGCCGCTCGGTCCACGACCTGGTCCCCGCCGCACTGGAACACGACGACCTGCCGGGCGCGCTGAAGCGCACGGTCACCGACTGGGCGGAACGCCACGGGGTCCGGGCCGAGTTCACCGTCACCGGCACCGTCGAGCCGGTCCACGACGAGATAGCCGCCACCCTCCTGCGGATCGCCGAGGAGGCCCTCGCCAATGTCGGCCGCCACGCCGGGGCCCTTCGGGCCGGTGTCACGCTGTCGTTCATGGGGGACGAACTCACCCTGGACGTACGGGACGACGGCTGCGGCTTCGACCCGGCCGCCCTGCCCCCGGCCGGCGGTGCGGGCGGCTTCGGGCTCGGCGGCATGCGGGCCCGCGCCGAGCGCATCGCGGGCACGGTCGAGGTGGAGACCGAGCCGGGCCGGGGCACGGCGGTCAGCGCCCGGGTGCCCCTGGTCCGGCACAGCCGATGACCAGTACGGTTGTCCTGCCATGGCTCAGGAATCCGCACGCGTCATCACACTCGTCGTCGTCGACGACCACCCCGTCGTACGGGACGGTCTGCGCGGCATGTTCGACTCGGCCCCGGACTTCGAGGTCCTCGGGGAGGCGCCGAACGGGGTGGAGGGGGTGGAGCTGGCGGTCCGGCTGGACCCCGATGTCGTCCTGATGGACCTGCGGATGCCGGGCGGCGGCGGAGTCGCCGCCATCGCGGAACTGGCCCGGCGCGGCGCCCGGTCCAAGGTGCTGGTCCTCACCACGTACGACACGGACTCCGACACCCTGCCCGCGATCGAGGCCGGCGCGACCGGCTATCTGCTCAAGGACGCGCCCCGCGACGAGCTGTTCACCGCCGTCCGGGCCGCCGCCGACGGCCGCACCGTGCTCTCGCCCGCCGTCGCCTCCCGGCTCATCTCACGGGTGCGTACCCCGGCGGCGGGCAGCGAGGCGCTGTCGGCCCGCGAGCGCGAGGTGCTCGAACTCGTCGCCAAGGGCACGTCGAACCGGGAGATCGCCGCCGAGCTGTTCATCAGCGAGGCCACCGTGAAGACCCACCTCACCCATGTCTTCGCCAAGCTGGGCGCCAAGGACCGGGCCGCCGCCGTCGCGATCGGCTACGACCGGGGCATCCTCGGCTGACCCGGCCGCACACCGCTCACTCCGCGACGCGCAGCAGCTGCACCGACCTCGCCGGCAGGGTCAGCGTCCCGTCGCCCGGGTGGACGGTGCCGGGGGCCGAGGCCTGGTCCTCCCGAGAGGTGTCCAGGACCAGCTCGTAGCTCCGCGCCCACGGCGGCCCCGGGAGCCGGAAGCCGGCCGGCCGGTGACCGGCGTGCAGGACCGTCAGAAAGCTGTCGTCCGTGATGGGCTCGCCGCGCGCGTCCCGGCCGGGGATGTCGCGCCCGGAGAGATACAGGCCTACCGTGGCGGCCGGTGCGTACCAGTCCGCCTCCGTCATCTCCGTACCCCCCGCCGTGAACCACGCCAGGTCCCGCAGCCCGTCCGCCGCCTGCGGCAGCCCGGAGAAGAACGCCCGGCGGCGCAGCACCGGATGGGCGTGGCGCAGCCGCAGCACCCGTGCCGTCAGCTCGGTCAGCGCACGCCACCCGGGCTGTTCGAGCAGCGACCAGTCCAGCCAGCCGATCTCGTTGTCCTGGCAGTACGCGTTGTTGTTGCCGCCCTGCGTACGGCCCATCTCGTCGCCCGCGACCAGCATCGGCACGCCCGTCGACAGCAGCAGCGTGGTCAGCAGATTGCGCAGCTGGCGGCGGCGCAGCGTGTTGATCCCGGGGTCCTCGCTCTCGCCCTCGGCGCCGCAGTTCCAGGCCCGGTTGTCGTCGGTGCCGTCCCGGTTGCCCTCGCCGTTGGCCTCGTTGTGCTTCTGTTCGTAGCTGACGAGGTCGCGCAGGGTGAAGCCGTCGTGCGCGGTGACGAAGTTGACCGAGGCGTAAGGGCGCCGGCCGCCCCACGCGTAGAGGTCGCTGGATCCGGTCAGCCGGTAGCCGAGGTCGCGCACGTCGGGCAGGGCGCCGCGCCAGAAGTCCCGCACGGCGTCCCGGTAGCGGTCGTTCCACTCGGTCCACAACGGCGGGAAGGCACCCACCTGGTAGCCGCCGTTGCCGACGTCCCACGGCTCGGCGATCAGCTTCACCCGGCGCAGCACCGGGTCCTGGGCGATCACCGCGAGGAACGGCGAGAGCATGTCGACGTCGTGCATGGAGCGGGCCAGCGCGGCCGCCAGGTCGAAGCGGAAGCCGTCGACGCCCATCTCCGTCACCCAGTACCGCAGCGAGTCCGTGATCAGCCGCAGCACCTGCGGCTGGACCACGTGCAGGGTGTTGCCGCAGCCGGTGTAGTCCGCGTATCTGCGGGCGTCGGACTGGAGGCGGTAGTAGCCGCGGTTGTCGATGCCGCGCAGCGACAGCATCGGCCCGAGCTCGCCCGCCTCCGCCGTGTGGTTGTAGACCACGTCCAGGATCACCTCGATCCCGGCGCCGTGCAGGGCCCGCACCATCCGCTTGAACTCGCCGACCTGCTGGCCCGCGGTGCCGCTCGCCGAGTAGCCGGCGTGCGGGGCGAAGTAGCCGATGGAGTTGTAGCCCCAGTAGTTGCGCAGCCCGCGTCTCAGCAGATGGTCCTCGTGGGCGAACTGATGGACCGGCAGCAGCTCCACCGCCGTCACCCCGAGCCGCTGGAGATGCCCGACGGCCGCCGGATGGGCGAGACCGGCGTACGTGCCCCGCAGCTCCTCGGGGACCCCGGGGTGCAGCTTGGTGAAGCCGCGCACATGGAGCTCGTAGATGACCGAGTCCGCCCACGGGGTCTTGGGGCGGCGGTCCTCGGCCCAGTCGTCGTCGTCATGGACCACGACACCCTTGGGGACGTGCCGGGCGGAGTCCCGTTCGTCACGGACGGTGTCGGCGACATGCTGGTGGGGCCAGTCCCTCACATGGCCGTACACCTCGGGCGGAAGGGTGAACGAGCCGTCCACCGCCCGTGCGTACGGATCGAGGAGCAGCTTCGCCGGGTTCCAGCGGGCCCCGGTCCAGGGGTCCCAGCGGCCGTGCACCCGGTAGCCGTAGCGCTGCCCGGGCCGTACGCCCGGCACGAAGCCGTGCCGGATCTCATGGGTCAGCTCGGTCAGCGCGAGGCGCCGCTCGGTCCCGTCCTCGTCGAAGAGACAGAGTTCGACGCCCTCCGAACCACCCGCCCAGAGTGCGAAGTTGGTGCCCGCCACCCCGTCGGGGCCCACCCGGAAGCGGGCCCCGAGCGGCGTCGGGGCGCCGGGCCACACGGCCGAAGGCGGCCCCGGCACGGCCTGTCGCCGCTGCCGTCCGGCCGCCGTCCCCGGCTCCCGCACCGCCTCCTGCTCGGCTGCGCTCGACACCTGCTCGCCTCCCGCGGCTCGTGGGATTCCGGCACCCGGGAGGAGCGCGCGGCGTCCCGGCCGCGGCTCCCCGAGTGTCGTTCTCCCCCCTGTATCTGCCCACCCGGGCGCCCGCACTCACGTTTCCCCCGACCGGCCCCCGTCGTTGGGGGGACGTGAACCACGTAGCGAAGAAGAAGATGGTGAGCCCGGCCGCCGTGCTGACATGGGCAGGACTACTCGTCGTGCTGGCCGCACTGACCGGCTGCTCCGGCGCCGGATCGATCTTCAGCGGGAAGGCGGGCCCGCCGCAGGAAGCGATCCAGGTCACCCCGCGGGACGGGGCGAAGGACATCGGCCCGGACGAACGGATCGCGGTGAAGGCCCCCGACGGCCGGCTGAAGAGCGTCGAGGTGACACGGATCGAGGACGCGCAGCGCCAGGAGGTGCCGGGCCGGATCGCGGACGACGGCCGGTCCTGGGCGCCCCGGAGCGGAGCGGGCCGGCTCGGGCTCGCCGCCAAGTACAGCGTGGACGTGGTGGCCGTGGACGGCTCGGGGAAGCGCTCGGCCCGCCACACCACCTTCACCACGGCCGTGCCCCAGCACCGCTTCATCGGCTACTTCAAACCGGAGAACCGCTCCACGGTCGGCACCGGAATGATCGTCTCCTTCCACTTCAACCGGCCGGTCACCCACCGCGCGGCGGTGCAGAAGGCCATCCGGGTGACGGCCGTACCGGCGGTCGAGGTGGTCGGGCACTGGTTCGGCGGCGACCGCCTCGACTTCCGCCCCGCCGCCTACTGGAAGCCGGGCACCGAGGTGACCGTCGACATGGCGCTGCGCGACGTGGAGGGGGCGCCGCACGTCTACGGCACCCAGGACAAGAAGGTCGCCTTCACGGTGGGCCGCTCCCAGACGTCCCTGGTCGACGCGGCCGCGCACACCATGGAGGTGCGCCGCGACGGCAAGGTGGTCACGACCTTCCCGATCACGGCGGGCTCCGCGCAGACGGCCACGTACAACGGGAAGATGGTGGTCAGCGAGATGTACGAAGAGACCCGGATGGACGGCCGCACGGTCGGCTTCGGCGGCGAGTACGACATCAAGGATGTCCCGCACGCCCTCCGGCTCACCGATTCCGGCACCTTCGTGCACGGCAACTACTGGTCGGACGAGGACGTCTTCGGCTCGGACAACGTCAGCCACGGCTGTGTCGGGCTGGAGGACGTACAGGGCGGCAGCGGCGACACCCCGGCCGGCCAGTTCTTCGACCGCACGCTCGTCGGCGATGTGATCGAGGTCGTCCGCTCCAAGGACAAACAGGTCGCGCCGGACAACGGACTCGGGGGCTGGAACCTGGACTGGACCCGGTGGAAGGCGGGTTCCGCCCTCCGCTGAGCCCCGGCCGGCCGCCCCGGCCGGCCGCCTCCCGCGCCCCCCGGTGAAGCCCTGGGACAACTTGGGACTGAACGGTGACATCCGGGGGGTCATTTCCCCAAGGCCGGTGTGATTATCTTTCGCTGAGCGTGCATATGCAGCGCGCGGGGGAGGGAGCCTTCGGGCTCCCGGGGCCATGGCGGGGCCAGGCCGTGTGAGGGGAGACGACCACATTGAACGGGCAGCCGATATCGGGGACATCGGCCGGGGCGAACGGCGTACGGGGCGGGCGAGGCTCCACCGGACTGCTGGCTCTGGTTCTGGGTGCGCTGCTGCTGCTGGTGACGGCGTGCGGCGGGGGAGACGACGCGGGCGGCGGCAAGGGCGGTGGCGCGGGGAAGGCCGAGGACACCTCCTCCTCGCAGGCCGTGGTGACCGTCGCGCCCAAGGACGGCGCCGACTCCGTCGCGACCAGCGGTGCGCTGAAGGTCTCGGCCGAGCAGGGGAAGCTGACCACGGTCAAGGTCTCCGACCCCAAGGGCACCGAGGTGGAGGGGAAGATCGCGGCCGACGGCGCCAGCTGGACGCCCGACCAGCACCTGGCCGCCGCGACCAAGTACAAGGTCCACGCGATCGCCAAGGACTCGGAGGGCCGTGAGTCGGCGAAGGACACCAGCTTCACCACGCTGGTCCCGCAGAACACCTTCATCGGGCAGTACACCCCGGAGGACGGCTCCACGGTCGGCGTCGGGATGCCGGTCTCGATCCACTTCACCCGCGGCATCACCGACCCGGCCGCGGTCGAGAACGCGATCAAGGTGACGGCCGAGCCGTCCGTCCCGGTCGAGGGCCACTGGTTCGGCAACGACCGCCTGGACTTCCGTCCCGAGGAGTACTGGGCCGCGGGCACCAAGGTGACCGTCAAGCTCAACCTCGACGGCGTCGAGGGGCGCCCCGGTGTCTACGGCAAGCAGGCCAAGACGATCTCCTTCACCATCGGCCGCAAGCAGGTCAGCACGGTCGACGCGAGCACGCACCGGATGAAGGTCGTCCGCGACGGTCAGCAGATCAAGGACATCCCGATCTCGGCCGGCGCCCCGGCGACCACCACGTACAACGGCCAGATGGTCATCAGCGAGAAGCTCAAGGTGACCCGGATGAACGGTGACACCGTCGGCTTCGGCGGCGAGTACGACATCAAGGACGTGCCGCACGCGATGCGTCTGTCCACCTCGGGCACCTTCATCCACGGCAACTACTGGGGCGCCTCCGGCATCTTCGGCTCGACCAACACCAGCCACGGCTGCGTCGGTCTGCAGGACGTGCGCGGCGCCTGGAGCAAGAAGACCTCGGCGGCCTGGTTCTTCGACAACTCGCTCATCGGTGACGTCGTGGTCGTGAAGAACTCGCACGACAAGACGATCCAGCCGGACAACGGCCTCAACGGCTGGAACATGTCCTGGTCGGAGTGGACCGAGTAGTCCTCCGGGCGAGCAACCTGCCGGCGGGCCCGGTGCTGTGACCAACAGCACCGGGCCCGCCGGCGTTAGCGGCGGTTAACCTGCCTCCCATGACCGCACATCTCGAAGTACGCGACGGCGTCGGCACGATCCGGCTGGACCGCCCGCCCATGAACGCCCTGGACGTCGCCACCCAGGACCGGCTGCGTGAGCTCGCCGAGGAGGCGACCCGGCGCGACGACGTACGGGCCGTGGTCCTCTACGGCGGCGAGAAGGTGTTCGCGGCGGGCGCGGACATCAAGGAGATGCAGGCGATGGACCATACGGCGATGGTCGTACGGTCCAAGGCGCTGCAGGACTCGTTCACCGCGGTGGCCCGGATCCCCAAGCCGGTCGTCGCCGCCGTCACCGGCTACGCGCTGGGCGGCGGCTGCGAGCTGGCGCTCTGCGCCGACTTCCGCATCGCCGCCGACAACGCCAAGCTGGGCCAGCCCGAGATCCTGCTCGGGCTGATCCCGGGCGCGGGCGGCACCCAGCGCCTGGCCCGGCTGATCGGCCCCTCCCGGGCCAAGGACCTGATCTTCACGGGGCGTCATGTCAGGGCCGAGGAGGCCCTGACGATCGGTCTGGTGGACCGCGTGGTGCCCGCCGCCGAGGTGTACGAGCAGGCGCACGCCTGGGCCGCCGGGCTGGCGAAGGGGCCGGCGCTCGCGCTGCGCGCCGCCAAGGAATCCGTCGACGCCGGCCTGGAGACGGACATCGACACCGGGCTCACGATCGAGCGGAACTGGTTCGCCGGACTGTTCGCCACCGAGGACCGGGAGCGCGGAATGCGCAGCTTTGTGGAGGAGGGTCCGGGCAAGGCCAAGTTCCTCTGACCGGACGTCAGTTGAGCACGCACCGACGCGGGTTCATCCGTGCGGGCGGATTGGCCGGGCCCTGAGGGGACCTTGGGGCCCGGCATCCCGCCCGGCCCGCACGCCAGGCTCGCAGGGGGTATTCGTGCAGGTCAGATGGGCTTTAATGGCTCGCATTCTGCCACTGGCATATGCCTACCGACCTCCGTGGGGCGGCGTGTTCCGGGGTGCGGATTCCTTCGGAACGGCCACGGCGTGCTGTTTTTGTGGCCATGATGGTGTCCATGGCGGGCCTGGAGGGTGTGGAACAGCCGCGACCGCACAGTGGTGCGACAGCGGCGCGCTGGATGCCGGTCGTCGAGGACGAACAGGCGTTCAAGGCGCTGGAGTTGTTCGGAAATCCGACGGAGGGTGAAGTCCGGCTGCCCTCCCGTCCGGAGTCCGCGGCCACCGCCCGGCGGCTCACCTCGTGCGTGGTGCTCCGTCAGTGGGCGCTCTCCCCGCAGACCGCCGAGTACGCCGTGCTGCTCGTCTCGGAGCTCGTCGGCAACGCGGTGCGGCACACCGGTGCGCGGGTCTTTGGGCTGCGGATGCTGCGGCGCCGGGGCTGGATCCGGATCGAGGTGCGCGACCCCTCGCGCGGGCTGCCCTGCCTGATGCCCGTTCAGCCGATGGACGTCAGCGGGCGCGGCCTCTTCCTCGTCGACAAGCTCTCCGACCGCTGGGGGGTGGATCTGCTGCCGCGCGGCAAGACCACCTGGTTCGAGATGCGGATCTCCGACCGCTGACCCGGCGGGCCCGGGCCCGGAACCACAGCAGCCCCCGGTCCGCCGTGGTGAGGCGCTTCGGGGGCTGCTGTGTGGGGGCCGTGAAATGGGGGGTGTGTTCACGGCCGCTTGTGACGACCGGGCTCGGGTCATGCGGTCGTGTCACCGACTATGGCAGACGGGCGACCTCTCCGCCAAAGGTGCATTCATTACTTCTACTGCCATATTGGGACATTTCCTATGTGAATCACAGGTGTGATGGGTCACTTGCCTGCAAAAGTGTGAATATTTATGGGATTCGGTGAATGATTCATTCGCGCCGCCCCTATGTCTGAATTGTTATTTTCGCTCCCTCTCGTCCCTACTGTGTCTGTACATGAACGCTTCCGACACTCCGGTGCACCGCCGCGGCGCCCTGCGCGCGGGCGCAGGGGCCGCCCTCGCCGGTGTCCTCGCCGCCGGATGCGCGGACCGCGACGCCGCCGGCACCCCGGCCGGGGCCGTCACGGACGCGGTGAGCCCGAAGAACCCCGCCGACGCCACCACCCGGCCCCCGTCCCCCCGGCCCGCGCCCGGACCGCACCGCTTCCCCGGACAGCCGGTCCAGATCGACCACGGCCCCCGCGACCGCGCCCGCGTCGCCCTCACCTTCCACGGCCAGGGCGACCCCGCCATCGCCCGCACCGTCCTCGCCGAGGCCGAACGGGCCCACGTCCGGGTCACCGTCCTCGCCGTCGGCAGCTGGCTCGACGAACACCCCGACATGGCCCGGCGCATCCTCGACGGCGGCCACGAACTCGGCAACCACACCCAGCACCACACCGACATCTCCTCGATGGGCGAGGCCCAGGCGTACGCGGAGATCGACGACTGCGCCCGGCGGCTGCGCCGGCTCACCGGCTCCATCGGCACCTGGTTCCGGCCCTCGCGCACCCGCTACGCCACCCCGCTCGTCCAGCGGCTGGCCGCCAGGGCCGGCTACCCGCACGTCCTCTCGTACGACGTGGACTCCCTCGACTTCACCTCTCCCGGTGCCGCGGCCGTCACCCGCAAGGTGGCCGGGGAGATCCGCAACGGATCGGTGGTGAGCCTGCACTTCGGCTACGCGGACACGGCCGCCGCGCTGCCCCTCCTCCTCACCGAAATCGACCGCCGCCGACTGCGCGCGGTGACGACCACGGAGCTGCTGACCTGATGTCCTCCTTCACCAAGCACACCGCGGCCCTGCTCGGGGGCGTCCTGCTGGCCGCCGTCACCGGCTGCGGCACCTCCGCCGAGAAGACCGATGTCCAGGCCGTCGGCACCGACGGCGTCCGCTCCGCCGAACCCGACCGTGCCGCACCGCCGGGGCTCCCCGGGATGCCCCCGGTGCTCGACGCCAAGGACGTCTACGCGGCCGACCGGGGCGAACTCTCCCCGGTCGTCAAGGACTTCCCGTCCCGGGTGTACGTCCCCAACACCAACTCCGACACCGTGACCGTGATCGACCCCGCGACGTACAAGGTCATCAAGACCATCGACGTCGGCCGCCAGCCGCAGCACGTCGTCCCCTCCTGGGACCTGAAGACCCTCTGGGTCAACAACGACATCGGCGACAGCCTCACCGCCATCGATCCGGCCACCGGGAAGGCCGGCCGCACGGTTCCGGTCTCCGACCCGTACAACCTCTACTTCACCCCGGACGGCAAGTACGCCGTGGTGATGGCCTCGATGGACCGCCAGCTGGTCTTCCGCGACGCCCACACCATGAAGACGGCCAAGACCGTCAAGGTCGGCTGCTCCGGCGTCAACCACGCCGACTTCTCCTCCGACGGCCGGTACTTCATCGTCTCCTGCGAGTTCTCCGGCGAGCTCCTCAAGGTCGACACGGCGAAGATGAAGGTCGTCGGCCGGCAGAAGCTGCCGCACGGCGGAGCGATGCCGCAGGACGTGAAACTCTCGCCGGACGGCGGGACGTTCTACATCGCGGACATGATCGCCAACGGGATCTGGGTGCTGGACGGGAAGAAGTTCACCACCCCGAAACTGCTGCGCACCGGCCGTGGCGCCCACGGCCTCTACGTCAGCCGCGACTCCAAGGAGATGTACATCTCCAACCGGGGCGAGGGCTCCATCTCCGTCTTCGACTTCGCGAAGCGCAAGCTGACGAAGAAGTGGCGGCTGCCCGGCGGCGGCAGCCCCGACATGGGCGGGGTCTCGACGGACGGCAAGGTCCTCTGGCTGAGCGGGCGTTACGACGCCGAGGTGTACGCGATCGACACCGCCGACGGCAAGCTGCTCGCCCGCATCCCGGTGGGCAGCGGCCCGCACGGGCTGGCCGTCTACCCGCAGCCGGGCCGCTACTCGCTCGGCCACACCGGCGTCTTCCGCTGACCGCCCGGCCGCTCCCCGGCACGGCCCCGCCGACCGCTCACCCCGCGATCAGCAGGGCCTCCGAGCCCACCGGCCGGTAGCCCGCCGCCTGGAACGTCCGCACACTGCGGGCGTTCCCCGGCGACTGCTGGGCCCACACCACTGCGTCCGGCACCAGATGCCGGGCCGCCCGCGCCAGCCGCTCGCCGAGCCCCCGGCCGCGCGCCTCCTCGGCCACCTCGATCGCGGTCTCCCAGCGGCCCGCGACACCCCGGCCGAGGATCACCACACCGCCGTCGGCGGACCAGACCCGCACCTCGTCGCGGTACTTCATCGCGCGGGCCACCCGGGGGTGCTCCGGGTCCTCGATCTCCCGCAGTCCGATCTCCGGTCCGCCGGGCAGGGCCTTCGCGACCGTCAGCAGATCGATGGTGTTCACATGGCGGCCGCTCCGGGCCGTCAGCGCGGTCAGGAAGTGCGGATTCATCGTCGCGGCGAGCTCGTCGCCGGGGGTGCCGGCCAGCACGGACCGCACCCAGCCGGGGTCCTCGTCGGTGAAGACCACCGAGTGCGCGGTGAACGCCAGCACTCCCGCGTCCCGGGCATTGGGCTGTCCCACCACGGTCGTCGAACCGTCCGGCGGGGGAAACCGCCCGTGCGCCGCTGCCGTCAGAATCCGTGCCAGCGCGTCATCCATGCGCGTTCCGCTCCCCGGTCCGGTCCGTGGTCCGCCGCCCGGCGGACCCCCCACTCATGATCGACCACCGGCCGCCGCGAACGCCATCGGTCGCGACCGTTAATCTGACCCCCGTCAGTCAGGCATGGGCCAGGCATCGATCAGGTATGACGAAGGGGCGGAACTGTGGCGGACATAGAGTCGGCGCGCAAGGCATTCGAGCGGTTCGATCTGAACGGCGACGGGCTGATCTCGGCCGCCGAGTACACGAGCGTGATGGCTCAGCTCGGCGACCCCTACGTCACCGAGCCGGTGGCCCAGGCCGTCATCAACTCGCACGACGCCAACGGCGACGGGCTGCTCACGTTCGACGAGTTCTGGGCGGCGCAGAACAAGGACTGACCCCCGGGAGGACCCCCGGCCCGCGGGCCGGGGGCCGCCGTCGCCGCCGTGGTCAGGCGCTCTCGCGGTACGGAGCCCAGCCGCGCAGTTCCGCGTCGCGCGGGGCCCGCAGCAGGGCCGGTTCCCCGGGGCCGAAGCCCATCACCGGGCGCGAGGCGTCCCAGGCCGGCCAGCCGGGGTCGCCGGACCCGGCGAACGCCACCCACGCCGCGTGCATTGCGTCGGCCAGCTCCTGCGGGGCGTCCGCCCCGGCCAGCGCCACCGCGTCGGGCACCTCCAGGGTGTCGAAGACGAAGCCGATCTCCAGCGCGTGACAGGCGCCCAGCCGCAGCACCGGGGACGGCCAGCCGAACTCGTAGAGATGGGTGCTTCCCCGGGCCTCCGCGCGGGCGTCGGCCACCCGGTTCAGCGGGACCCGCAGCAGCAGATCGGTGGCGAGCGCCCCGAGCAGCTCCCCCGGAGTGGCGCCCGGACGGTTCGCCCGGTACGTACGCGTCGTGGCGCCCGGCACCCTGAACTTCAGCAGGGCCAGCCTGAGCTTGAACGCGGACAGCCGCTCCGTCAGACCGCTGGGCACGAACCAGAGCCGGTACTCCTCGCTGTTCGAGCCCATCAGCAGATCGACGCCGGACGCGGCGCCGTCCAGCAGCGCTTCGAGCGGATCCCGGGGCAGCACATCGCCGTCCACCACGATCTGGAAGGAGTTCCCGCCGGTCAGCGGGGAGCCGCCGGACGTCACCTCGGTCTGCGCGGCCAGCAGCGCGGCCGGATCCACCGCGGCCAGCGCCCCGGCCGTCGCCTCGACCCCGAGCCGCTTGGCGATCAGCTCCGTGGTGCGGCGGGCGGCCGCGCCCAGGGGCAGCGCGGTCGGCGCACCGCTCTGCAGCACCGCCCGCCGGAACAGGCCCTGCGCCCGCGGGGCCGCCAGCAGGGCGCCGATGCTGATCGCCCCCGCCGACTCGCCGCACACCGTCACCAGGTCCGGATCGCCGCCGAACGCCGCGATGTTCTCCCGCACCCAGGTCAGCGCCGCGATCTGGTCGAGCAGCCCCCGGTTGGCGGGCGCGTCCGGGAACACCCCGAACCCCTCGATGCCGAGCCGGTAGTTGACCGACACCAGGACCACACCGTCACGGGCGAACGCGGTCCCGTCGTACAGCGGAACGGCCGACGAGCCGTGCAGCAGCGAGCCGCCGTGGATCCAGACGAGCACCGGCAGTCCGGTGCGGGCCGGGGACGGCGTCCACACATTGAGGTTGAGACAGCCGTCGCCCGCCACGTCGGGGTCGGGCAGCAGCCGGTCCAGCGGCGGGGAGTACGGCCGTTTGGGCGCGGTCGGCCCGAACGCCAGCGCGTCCCGCACCCCCTCCCAGGGCTCGGGCGGCGCGGGCGCCCCGAAGCGCAGGGCGCCGACCGGCGGGGCGGCGTACGGGATGCCGCGGAAGACGGCGACACCCTTCTCCACCGTGCCGCGCACCGTCCCGTGGACCGTGCTGACCCGGGGCGACGTCCCGGATATCGGAGAGGGTACGGCAGACATGAGGTTCAGCCCTTCTGCGGTGCGGACGCGGACCGGTGACCCGATATGTACCCGGTCCGGGGCTCCGTCGACCCGGACCGGCCGGTTCCGGGTGACGGGGCGGCAGGTCAGGAGGAGGACGGCGCCGTCAGGGCCCGCTTGAGGACCTTGCCGGTCGGGCCCAGCGGCAGCGAGCCGGTGAACCGTACGATCCGCGGATACTTGTGCCGTCCGAGCCGCTCCCGGGACCAGTCGATCAGCTCCGCCTCGGTCACCGCATCCGCTCCGGCGCGCAGGACGACGACCGCGCAGATCTCCTCGCCCCTGGCCTCGTCGGGCACCCCGATCACCGCGACCTCGGAGACCGCCGGATGGCGGACCAGCACCTCCTCGACCTCGCGCGGATAGATGTTGAAGCCGCCCCGGATGACCAGGTCCTTCTTCCGGTCGACGATGCTCAGGAAGCCGTCCTCGTCCCGGACCCCGAGATCCCCGGTGCGGAACCAGCCGTCGACCACCGCCGCGGCCGTCGCCACCGGGTCGTCGAGATACCCGGCGAACACGTTGTGGCCGCGCACCACCACCTCGCCGACCTCGCCGTCCGGGAGCAGCACCACCGCGTCCTCCACCGCCGCGTCCGCCACACCGGTCTCCACGCCCCAGATCGGGTGGCCGACCGTGCCGGGGCGGAGGCCGAGCGCCGGCTGGTTGAAGGTGGCGACCGGGGAGGTCTCGGTCAGCCCGTAGCCCTCCAGGACCTGCGTCGAGAAGGTCTTCTCGAAGCGTTCGAGCACGGCGACGGGGAGGGCCGCGCCGCCCGAGACGGCCGCGCGCAGCCTCGTCCGGTCCGGCGTCCCGGCCTCCTGCGCCGCCTCGACCAGGGCGTGGTACATCGTCGGTACGCCCATGAAGACGCTCACCCCTTCGGAGGCCAGCAGCTCCAGCGCGCCCGCACCGCTGAAGCGCGGCATGAGGACGAGCGTCGCCCCGGCCCGGAGCGTCGAGTTCATCGCGCAGGTCTGCCCGTAGGTGTGGAAGAGCGGCAGACAGCCGAGGACCACGTCGTCGACATCGAGCCGCAGCAGGTCGTGGGCGATCACGGAGGCGTTCATCACGATGTTGAGGTGGGTGAGCAGCGCACCCTTGGGCCGCCCGGTCGTGCCGCTGGTGTACAGGATCACCGCGGTGTCCTCCGGGGCAGCCGGCTCCGGCGCGGGCAGCGGGTCGCCGCCCGTCGGCACGCCGTGCACCGCCCGGACCCCGGCGGCGCGTGCCGCCTCCTCGGCGACCGGCCACATCGGACCGCCGGCGATCAGCGCGACGCACCCGCTGTGCCGCAGTACGTACGCCACCTCCTCGGCCACCAGCAGCCCGTGCACCGGGACCACCGCCGCCCCGGCGGCCAGCGCGCCGTAGTACGCGTACAGGAAGTCCGCCGAATTGGGCAGCAGCACCGCGACCCGGTCGCCCGGACGCACCCCGGACGCCCGCAGCGCGCCCGCGCAGCGCAGGGCCCCCGCCCACAGCTCGCGGTAGTCGGTCCGGGTGCCCGAATCGACCACGGCGACGCGGTCGGGGTGCTTGCGGGCCGACTCGCCCAGGATGGTTGCGACGCTGAGAAACATGACACGCTCCAGGAAACATGACGTTCACACGGCTGCTCCTGCTCAGAATCGGCCGTGCCCCCGGTTTCGCACAATGTGCGGTTGCCCACCATGCGCACCGCTCACCTGGGCAGCAGCCACGCGGAGCGGCCCATGGCAAGGCATTCGCATAACGTGCGGGCGCTAGCCTTCGGTCATGGCGCAGAACCCGGCTGCCCGAGCCCCTCGCTCCGAAGCCCCTCGTTCCGACGGACCCCGTTCCGAAGGACCCCGCGACGGCGAGCTGCGCCGTGCCCTGGCCGTCGCCCTTCTGCCGGGGATCGACGAGCTGACCCGGCGGGTCGTCGACGACATCCACGCGCACAGCGATACGTACGCCTCCGGCTCGCTCGTCAGCCGGGACGACCTGCGGGAGATCTGCCGCGACAACCTGCTGCGCGCCCTGGAGGACTTCGGCGGGCTGCCGTCCAGCGGGGGTGACGGCGAGCACGCGGCGCGCGAGACGGGGCGGCGGCGCGCGGAGCAGGACGTACCGCTGGACACCGTGCTCCAGGCCTACCGGCGCGGGGGCCGGGTGATGTGGCAGGTGATGGCCGAGCATCTGCGGGCGACGCGCGGCACACCGGAGGCCGGTGTCCCGGTCGCGGGCGACCGGGACACCGAGCTGGACATGGCGGGCGCCGTGTGGGAGACCATCGACCGCTACTCACTGGTGATGGCGGAGTCGTACCGGCTGACCCAGCTGGAGATGCAGGGCCGGCAGGACACCCGCCGCGTCGCCCTCTTCGAGGCCCTGCTCGACGGGCGGGGCGACGACCCGGCGGTCGCGGCGGCGGCCTCCGCGGCGCTGGGCGTGCCGGTCCACGACCGGTACGTCATCGTCGTCGCCGCCCAGGACCCGGCCGCACCACCCAACCCGGCCCCCGTCCTCGACGGCCATGGCATCTGGTCCTTCTGGCGTCCCCGGTCGGGCCGGTACGCGGGAATCGTCCGGCTGGCCGCGGGGGAGTCCGGCGTCCTGCTCGACCTGCTGCGGCACCGCACCGGCGCCACCGCCGGCGTGTCACCGGAGTTCGACCGGCTCGCCCAGGCGGGCAGGGCCCTGCGCCTGGCCGAGCAGGCGCTGCGCACGCTGCCCGCGGGGAGCGGCGAGGCGGCGGCCTTCGACGACCGGCTCGCGGAGGTGCTCCTGGTCGGCCGGCCGGAGATCGCCGAGCGCATCGTCACCACACAGCTGGGCGGCGTCCTGGACACGGCGGCCGAACGCGAGGTGCTGCTCACCACCCTGAGGGTCTGGCTCGACCACGGCTGCTCGGCGGTGCGGGCGGCCGAGCTGCTCTACTGCCACCGCAACACGGTCCTCAACCGGATCGGCCGGATCGCCGAACTCACCGGCCGTTCCGCCGAGTCGGGCGAGGTGCGGCTGGGGTGGGCGCTGGCCCTGCGGGCACTGCCGCTGACCGGCGCCGAGGGCGGACGGGCCTCGGCGGAAGGCGACTTGGGCCAGGATCTTTCGTTCGGATCATGCCAGGCCCCGCGAGCCCGGCATGATCCGAACGAAAGACCCTGGGCCTGATGGTGCGGGCCGCCGCGCGGGACCGGAGGCCGCTGCCGGGCCTCCGGTCGCCGGCTCCCGCGCGTCGTGTCGGTGTGTCAGGCCGCGAAGTGCTCGGAGAGGGACTCCCGTTCGTCGACCTCGACGAGATCGGGACGGGTGTAGCGCTCCGCGCGGGCGTGGTAGTCGAAGTCGCCCCGGACCAGCCCGCGGTAGTCCCGTACGCACCGCTCCAGCGCGAGCCGGGTGGGGCCCTGGATGCCGGCCGCCTCGATCTCCTCGACCAGTTCCTTCTCGGCGCGCTGCACCCGCTGCGCGATCTCCGCGAGCTGCCCCCCGGCCTCGTCGACGGCCTCCTGGAGCGTGCAGCCGCGATCACGCTGGATGAGGCGCACCGCGTTGTGCTCGTACCCGAGCAGCGCCTCCTTCTCGAAGGAGCAGATGTCGTTGCAGAGCCCCGAGTGATCGGTCACGGCATTGCGCAGCGCGATGTACGCGGGAAGGCTCCGGGCCGATTCCGGCAGGTCGATCCCGGCAGTGATCTCGTGGAGATCGAGAAAGGGCTGCATGGCCACCGAATCCCGGCGGTGCTTCACGAATTCGGTCCGGGTCGGCGCCTGACCGGCGGCCCGCTCCACGGCCTCGGCGTAGTAGGTCCACAGCCAGGCGACCGTGTCCCGCCGGAACTGCCGGATCCAGCGCGCCGAGCGGTCCCGGTACGTCCGGGTCCGCAGCCCCACGAGCGCCCGCTCCATGGCGCCGCGCGGCGGGCCGCCGTCGAGCACGGTGACCAGCCGGTCGATCGCCGCCTCGCACATGCGCGGATCACGTCCGGCGGGCCCGTCGTCGAACTCGTCGTCCACGAGGAAGGCCCAGAAGAGCCACTGGCAGAAGAGATCGAGATGCTGTTGCGAGGCGGTCGGGAAGATCAGGGAGATCCAGAGCTCGGGCCTGGTCCGGATCATCTTCTTCCGGGCCACCGGGGAGAGCACGAGGCCATTGGATTCGGCCCATTCCCATGCTGCCTCCCTGGTTTCCTCGATGCCGGGATTGCATCCGGTGCTCTGGAACGGCATGTGAAACGCTGGCAGCGCAATCTGGCTCATTGGTGCCCCTCGTCGAAACGATTCGGATGAACGATACGAACGGGTATCCGGTCGGACTCGCGTGCTCGTGCCGGGTACGCATCGGAGGACGGGCCGCCCGCACCCGCCGACTCTGGCCAGAGGCTCACCGTGCGAGACGAGGCAGTCATTCCTGCTCACTCTCCTCCGCCGGGGTTCGGGGCATCGGGGCCGGGCCCTCGGGCCCGCGGTGACAACGGCCCTTGACGCGGGGCGGCGGCATCACCATGCGTGACCCCCAGTCAACCCCGTGTGCGGGTAGGAGGGAAGCCGTTTGTGACCGAAAGTGCTTGATCGTCAGGGGAGCGTGAACATCTCTGAGCGGTTGGTGACCTCTTGTGGTGATCGCCTGCGGGCGGTGAGGGAGACCGCTCGGGCGACCCACGCCGTCGATTTCACGCCGCCGCCTCGCACCCCGCCCCGCCGTACCTTCCCGCGGCCCGGACAAGCCGATGGCCCCGGCCCGGTTTCCCGGGTCGGGGCCATCGGCTTGTCCTCCTCAGGCGCCCTTCAGGTGCCGCATCAGCCGTTCGAAGTCCTGCCAGCCCGACAGATCCGACGGATCGCCAGGCAGCGGGTAGTACAGCGCCGGACGGGACCTCGGGCCGAGCTGGACGGGCGGCTCGGAGAGCGGGGTGCGCCGGGCGCGGTCGCCGGGCATCTCGCGCACCTCCTCCGCGCCGAGCACGAAGGCCAGCGGCACCCCCGGCCCCTCGAAGCGCGGCGGCACGGCCAGGTCGCGCCGCGCCTTGCGGAGCTGGACCAGCATCGACTGGAGGTGATGACGGGTCGCGAGCACCTCCGCCACCCGGGGCAGGACGTCCAGCGGGGGCTCCTCGCCGGGGCCGTAACCGAACGCCAGCGTGACGTCCTCCTCCACCCCCGCCTTCGTCCGGCTGATGCGGACCGTGGCCAGGCCGGGCCGGTCCGGGCTGCCGACCACCACGAACCAGGTCGGTTCGGGCGCCCGGTCGAAGGCGACATCGGTCAGCCGGCGCAGCGACCACGGCAGGTTGGCGGGCTCGGCGGTGCCCCACCCCGCCGGGGCCTGCCCCGTCAGCTCCTGCCACACCGCTTCCAGCGCCCCGCCCAGCACCAGCCGGTCGTCCGCCGGGTGGACCGTGCGGAACGAGATCGCCAGCTGCCGCTCACCGGTCTCCGCGACCTCCTGGTAGGCGGCGGCCACCGGTGTGCGCGGGTCCTCGGGGGTGGCGTCGGCCGACTCGACCGTCGCGAACATGCCGCTCTGCCAGCGCAGTACGGCACCGGACAGACCGTCGTAGTAGCCGTCCTTCTCGTCCTGCACCACCCACCGCGAGGGCCAGCCGCTCAGGCTGTTGCGCACGGCGGGGGAGAGCGTGGCACCCGGCGAGGTGACGATCTGGAGCCCCAGCTCGGCATTGGCCGCGGCCCGGAACGCGTCCGAGAGCCAGGCCGTCATGGCGACCACCGGACGGTCCTGGATGATGACGGCCACCTTGTCGGTGAGCGCGTCCACGGCGGGCTGCGCGGCGGCGGGCGTGGGCGCGACGCTCACCCCGTCGGTCTTCACCACCGCGAGGGAACGCGCGGCCTCCGGCGGCCAGGCGGAGCCCCCGGCCAGGGTGGCGATCCGGGCCGCGAAGGTGCCCGCGAGCAGCTCGGCCTCCTCGACACCGGTGGTGGCGCGGGCCTCCGTCCACCAGAACGGGACCGGCGGCGCCGTGGCACCGAGCAGCCGCTCGGCCTCGCCCGCCACCTGCACCAGCAGCGGTGCCTCGATGGAGACGAGCGGCCGGCCCTCTTCGTCGCAGAGCTGCACGACGGCATCCTCGCCCGCCGTCCCCACCAGCTTGTCCGGTCCGCCCGCGAGCAGCCCCGCGAGCACGGTCAGCGGGTCGGGCATGCGCGTGGTGAGGGCGATGACGTCCTTGGTCATGTGGTCGGCCGTTCCTTCTTCGTCCGGGATGCGGGTGTGCGGTGGGCGGCGGCCCGCGGGCGCGGGCCGCCGCCCGGTGCGTCACTCCGCGGTGTACACGGTCTGGATCAGACGGTTGGGCTGGCCCCTGCGGATGAACACCCCGCGTCCCGGCGGCTGCTGGGTCGCGTACACACCGGGGAACAGCTGGCCCTCGCTGCGGTCGCCCGCCATCAGGAGCGCCGAGGCCCCCGACTCGCGCAGACCCAGCATCAGCGGGTCGTACATGCCGCGCGAGGCACCCGCGACCCGGCGGGTCAGCACGAAATGGAGCCCGATGTCGACGGCGGAGGGGATGTACGGCAGGAACGGGTCGAGCGGCGACTGCCCGGCCGTGGTCAGCACGTCGTAGTCGTCGACGAGGATCACGATCCGCGGACCGCTGCCCCAGCTGCCGGGCTCCAGGTCCTCGGTGTCCGCCCGGTCGTCCGGCAGCCGCTTCTCCAGCTCGGTGGAGATGCCGGCGGCCAGTCCCGCGCACATCTTGGGGTTGTACGCGTAGCCGCCGCGGAACTCCTCCGGGATCGCGCCGCGCAGACCGCGCCGCGGATCCATGACGGCGAAGACCAGCTCGTCCTCGCCGTAACGCTCGATCAGCCCGCCGGCGATCGTCTTCAGCAGGTTCGTCTTGCCGCACTCGCTGTCGCCGAGGATCAGCAGGTGCTGGTCGTGGTGGAACAGGTCGAGCACGGCGGGCGCCAGCGCCGTCTGGTCCAGGCCGATCGGTACCCGCTTGGGCTCGGCGACCGGGCCCGGCAGCAGATGCGGCTCCAGGACGTGCGGCAGGATCCGCACCGGCTGGGCGACCTCGCCGCTCCAGGTGGCGCGGACCGTACGGGCGGTGTGCTCCAGGACCGCGCCCAGGTCCGAGACGTCCGCGAGCCCGTCCGTGCGGGGCAGCGCGACCTGCGCGAAGAGCTTGCCGTCGGTGAGGATGCGGCCCGGCTCGTCGGGCGACAGGGTCTGCGCCAGCTTCCGGTCGATGCTGGACTCGCTGGGGTCGTTGAGCCGCAGCTCGACCCGGGTGCCGAAGTTCGACTGGGTGGCGATGCGCACGTCGTTCCAGCGGAGCATGCCCGCGACGACGTGGATGCCGTAGCCGCCACCGCGCTTGAGGATGTCGACGACGGCGTCGTCCAGCTCGTCGAAGTCGTCGCGCAGCGCACCGAAACCGTCGATGATCAGCACGATCTCGGCCGAGGCCAGCTGCGGCAGCCGGCCCGCCGCGTGCAGCGAACGCAGCTGCTCCACGGAGTCGATGCTGTGCTCGCGGAAGAGCTCCTCGCGGACCGCGAGCATGCCCCGCACCTCCTCCACGGTGCGTCCCGCGCGCTCCCGGTCCGCACGGCCGGCGACGCCGCCGACGTGCGGCAGCCCCGACACGGCCTGGAGACCGCCGCCGACCAGGTCGAGCCCGTAGACGCCGACCTCCTGCGGGGTGTGGGTCAGCGAGAGTGCCAGCGCGAGCGTGCGCAGCAGCGTCGTCTTGCCGGCCTGCGGACCGCCGATGATCGCGACATGGCCGCCCGCCACCGTGAGGTCCAGATACCACTGGCCCTGCCACTGCTTGGTCGGGTCGTCGAGCAGACCCAGCGGCACCTGGAGCGGACCGCGCCGCGCGGCCAGCTGCATCCCGCGCGGGCCCACGTCCAGCGGCCCCGCGACCTTGTCCAGGGCGACGGCACCGGGCAGCGGCGGCAGCCAGATCCGGCGCACCGGACCGGCCGCCTCCCGCAGCTGGTCGACGATGACACCCATCTCCGTCGGCCCGGTCTCCCGGCGCCGCACCTTCGGCTCCTCGCCCGAGGTCTCCGGCTCGGCCAGGGTGTTGAACGCCTCGTACTCCAGCGCGAGCGGACCGGCGTCCTCCTCCTGCGTGCGCTGCACCGGGCCCCGGTACGCGCCCGAGACATAGCTCGCCTTGAAGCGCTCGTAGTGACTGGTGTCGACCTTGAGATAGCCGAAACCGGGCAGCGGCGGCAGATGGAAGGCGTCCGTGGTGTCCAGGACCGTGCGCGACTCGTCGGCGGAGAAGGTACGCAGACCGAGCCGGTACGAGAGATAGGTGTCCAGGCCCTTGAGCTTGCCGCCCTCGATGCGCTGGCTGGACAGCAGCAGATGCACACCGATGGAGCGGCCGATACGGCCGATGGACAGGAACAGGTCGATGAAGTCCGGCTTCGCGGTGAGGAGTTCACCGAACTCGTCGATCACCACGAACAGGTGCGGCAGCGGATCCAGATCGGGCCGCCGGTCCGCGCGCAGCGCCGCGTAGTCACCGATGTCGGCGACATTGCCCGCGTCCTTGAGCACCTGCTGGCGGCGCTTGACCTCACCCGCGAGCGAGGCGTGCACCCGCTCGACGAGGCCCGCCTGGTTCTCCAGGTTGGTGATGACACCGGCCACGTGCGGCAGCTCCGCGAACGGGGCGAAGGTCGCACCGCCCTTGTAGTCGACCAGGACCAGCGCGAGGTCCTCCGGCGGGTGCGTGGCCACCAGGGCCAGGACCAGGGTCCGCAGCAGCTCCGACTTGCCGGAACCCGTCGCCCCGACACAGAGACCGTGCGGCCCCATGCCCAGCTCGGAGGACTCCTTCAGGTCCAGGAGCACCGGCTGGTGGGAGTCGCTGATGCCGATCGGCACACGCAGGAAGGCACGTTCACCACGCGGCGCCCACATGTGCGAGAGGTCGAGCTGGGCCACGTCGTCGATGCCGAGCAGGTCGGCGAAGTCGACGGGCCCGGACAGCGGGGCGTCCACCAGCGATTCGGCGGACAGCCGCATCGGCGCCAGCATCCGGGCCAGGCCCTCGGCGAACGGGATGCTGACCTCGTCCACGGTGCCGTGGGCACTGATCGGTTCCTGCTCGCGCAGGTCCTCGATGACCACCCCGTCGCCGTCGACGGTGATCCGTACGCTGACGTGCCCCGGCTCCTGGACCCGGTGTTCGAGCAGGTGGAGCACGCTGACGCCCATCTCGCGCAGCCCGACCGCGTCGTCCGGGCGCGGCAGGTCGACGGCGTCCTCGCCGTGCCCGTCGGTGACGACGAGCAGCCGGGACGTCATGGACAGCGCGTCCTTCCCGGACAGACCGCGCCGTACCTCGGCCGCGTACGAGGCGCGGCGGCGCAGCTCCGGACCGATCTGGCGGGACAGCTGGGGCGCGGACGGGGCGATCCGGCGGGCGGCGACCGGGCCGTCGAACTGCTCGGTGTCGAGCAGGTGCGGCATCCACTTGGCCCACTCCCAGTCGGCCAGCCGGTCACCGGGCACGGCGAGCGCCATCGCGACGTCGTCGGGGGCGTGCGTGGCGGCGGTCTGGACGAGCAGGGCGCGCGCGACGCGCAGACAGTCCTCGCGGGGGCCGATGACACTGATGTTGCCGACCCGGTCGAGCGGGACGGTGAGCGGGAGTTCGGTGCCGGTACGGAAGCGGTCCATCAGCGCGGACGCCTCGTTGAGCATGAAGGTGTCGGGCGGCGAGAGGACGGACGAGCCCTGCTGGGCGACCTTCAGGTCGCGCACCGGCATCTCACCCGTGCCGACGCGGACCCGCAGGAAGTCCCCGTCGAGCCGGCGCCGCTCCCAGACCCGGGCCGGGTCACGCACGATGTCGTACAGGGCGTGCGGCGGCGGGTTGAGGACATCGGCCCGCTCGGCCCGCCGGCGCTCCTCGACGGACAGCTCCTCGCGCAGGTCCTCCAGATAGGCGAGGTAGGCCTCGCGCTGGGTGCGGCGGGTGCGCTGGGCCTTGCCCCGCTGCGAGAAGACGAGCGCCACGGAGCCGATGACGGTGACGACGAGGATGATCGCACCGAGCCCCGCGAACTGACTGTTGCGTACGACCGTCATCATCACGACGGAGGACATCACACCGGCGACGGGCAACAGCGACATCGCGATGTTGCCCGACTTGCCCTCGGGCAGGTTCGGCGGGGCCTCGATGGTGCGCGCCTCGGAGGCGGCCGGCGGCCGGGTGGTCCTGGCCGGGCGGTGGATCAGTCGGGTACTCATCGTCGTCCGTCACTCGGGGTCGGGTCAGGTCGGCATCGGGGCCGGTGGGTGCTGCCGATCGTGATCAGTGGTGCTGCTGGGAGAGCCGGAACACGTCCGCGGCGAGCCGGGTGGCGGCCTCCCGGGTCGCGTGCGCCAGGAGTTCGGTACGGATCTCGCCGCCGGCCGCCAGATGCCGGTCGTACGGCAGCACCTGGACACCGGCGCCGGTGGCCTTCAGCTTCTCCATCGCCTCGTCGAGATCGAGACCGGGGTGCGGCACCAGCTCGCTGAGCACGACGACCGTGCCGGCGATCACCTGCCGGGGCAGCGACTGCATCCACGTCAGGACCGCGTACGTGCTGGTGATGCCCTCCAGCGTGGCGGGGACGGCCAGCACCCGGGCCTGGGCGGCGGACAGCGCGACCCGGGCGACCTCGGCGGGCAGCGTCTCGCAGTCGACGACGGTGACGCCGAAATAGCGGCGCAGCGAGACCATGACCCGCTCGTACGCCCTGCTGTCCAGCATCGCGCCGATCTGGCCCTGACTGCCGGGCAGCAGCCAGGCGTTGCCGGGGAGCTGGACGAGATAGCCGGTGATGTCCAGCAGCGACATCTGCGGCTCGATGATGTCCGCCAGGTCACCGGTGGTCCAGCGCAGCGACTCGGCGCCGAGCCGCAGCGGCAGCGAGCCGAGCGCCGGGTCGGCCTCGACGAAGAGGACCGGGTCCTGGCGGTAGTGCGCGTACGTGGTGCCGAGCAGCGCGGCGACGGTCGACTTGCCCGCGCCGCCCCGGATGGAGGTGACGGCGATCTGCCGGCCGGTCGTCACCGGTTGCTGGAGCATCTCGGCGGTGGCGGTGGTACGGGCGACCTCGCGCGCGGCCGAGGAGGACACGCTCACCCGCAGGGCGCGCGCGGCCCGCGTGGCGAACGGCTCGCCGCGCCGCGCCTTGCGCCCGACGGCGGCCAGCGCCCGGTCCACCACGGGCCGCGAGTCGGGGGCGTTGTGGGGCCGGGTGCCCGGGGTGTACGCGGGCTGCGCCCGGGGCGGCTCAGGCCGCGGCTGCGGCTGCGCGACGGGGGGTGCGACGACGGCCTGGTGTTCCTGGTAGCCGGGGTGCTGCTGCTGGGGCGGCTGGTGCTGCTCCTCGTAACCGGCGTACTGCTGCTGGGCCGCCTGCTGTTCCTCGTAGCCGGGGTACTGCTGCTGGGCCGCCTGCTGCTCCGGGTACCCGGCGTACTGCTGTCCCTGATAGCCGGGGTGCTGCTGGGCCGGCTGCTGTCCCTGATAGCCCGGGTACTGCTGCTGTTCCTGGTAGCCGGTGTACTGCTGGGGCTGTTGGGGCTGCTGGTAGCCGGGGTGCTGCTGGGGCTCCCCGTAGCCGTGGGCGTTCTGCGCGGGCAGGCCGGGACCCGCCGCGGCTCCACCGTACGGCTGACCGTCCTGACCCTGCGCGGGCGCACCGTACCCCTGACCGCCGGGGCCCTGCGCGCCCTCCTGGGCGGCGCCGCTCCTCATGGCGCGCAGCACATCGCCCTGCCAGTTGTCTTCGTTCGGCATGTCTGCCCTTCTTTTTCGCCCTGCTGCCCCGCCCGGAGCACCTGCGCGTCGACTCAGAACTTGTTGAGCAGCTGTCCGTACACGCCGAACACACCGACGGCGAGCGGGAAGAGCCCCACCACACCGATGGATTCGACCAGATCGGCCATGCGCCGCAGCCGGACCTGCACATGCTCGGGCGGCTGCACGGCCAGGACGAGCAGCGGCAGCACCGCGGCCACGACCAGCAGGGCGAGCGGTCCGGCGCCCCCGGCGTGCTGCATCCACAGCATGACCAGGCGCACGACCAGGACCGCGGCGGCGGCGAAGAGCGCCACGACCTCGGCGACCAGCGGGAAGGCCCGCGCCCGGGAGAGCAGCACGAGGGCCACCAGCGAGGGCAGCGCCACGGTCCACACGGACGGCTTGTCGGCCAGCGTGAGCAGCCAGCCGCCGGCCGCCGCGGAGACCGCGGTGACGACCGTCGCCAGCGCGAGGCCGCGGTGGGTGGCCGCCAGCGCGTTGCCCACCTGGTGCCGGCTGACGGAGGCGCCGCCGGAGCGGCGGTCGTCGAGCGCGGTGAGCCCGGAGGCCGCCAGCGCGAGCCGGGGGAGCAGTCCGAGCAGTACGACGGAGAAGACGGCCATGACCGCGCCGAGCCGCGCCAGATCGTCCTGGACGGCGGCGACCGCCTCCCACACCAGGGTGATCGCGGTGGTGGCGACGGCGCCGATGAGCCCGCCGCGGCCGAGCGGCGAGAAGTAGCCGAGGAGCACCAGCGTCAGGACCAGCGCGGCGGCGACGGCGGCGAGCCGCGCGGTCCCCGACCAGTCGTAGGCGTCCGCGGCGGTCCAGGCGGTGAGGATGCCGAGGCTGCCGGAGGCGAGCAGGAGCGCGGTCGCCAGACCCCGGTTGCCCTGCCCGATCTTCGCGATGAGCGCCCCGGCCGCCAGCAGTACGAGCGTGGCGGCGGCGAGGGCGGTGGTCAGCGAGTCCAGGGAGAACTCGCGCCGGGCGAGCAGCGCGGCGACCACCGCGAAGGCCACGGACGCCACACCCGCACTCGTCCGGCGCGCGGCGGGACGCCAGCGCCAGGCCTGCAGATCGAGATCGTCGGCCACCAGGTCGGTGACGTCGTGCACGACCGGGGCGGGGGGCGCGGAATGGGCCCGGACGAGCCGGAGCACCGCACCGTCCGCGATCCCCACCGAGGACAGCGTGCTGTCGTGGGGGAGTGCGGAGCCGTCCGACGTGATCAACTGCCGTGTCATCGGGCGTGCCGCCGCCCGGTCGTCCAGCAACTGCAGAATGTCCGGCAGCAGCTGCCCGATCGGTGTGTCGGACGGCAGGACGATATCGGCCCGGCGTCGCTCACCGACCAGAGTCACCCGGCTGAGCTGCGCTCGGGAAGTCGTTGCTGTGCTCACCACTTTACGGGAACCTATCATCGCGACGTTTTGAGGAGTCGGGCAGCTTGGCGTGCCCATGCTACTAGCGCCTTCTCGGTCCCCTTTGCAGGGAACTCCTTCTGAATTCGCCGGAGTTACCGATTCATTGGGGATTCTTCGTCGAATCCCCGGATTTCTCCGGTTCAGCCGTTTTGGCCGGCTGCTGATACTGCTGTTCCTGGCGCTGCTGCTTCTGCTGTTCGGCCTTCTGCTTCTCCAGCATGTTCTGGACAAAGGACCAGCCCACGCATCCCGCGCACAGCACGGCCGCGATGGCGATCCCCGCGAACACCTTTCCGAGCCGCTCGTCCGCCGTACGCCGCGCCCGCTGCGCGCCGAACAGCAGCGCGTCACGCATCCTGCGCCGGCGTACCGCCACCGACTCCAGAAGCTGGCTGTCGTAATCCCGTGCCATTCGTCTTGTCGTCCGTTGCCTCAGTCGTACGTTGCGTCGGTCATGGTCGCTGCATCATCGCCCGTCGGCGCGAGGAACGGCGGCCGGGGCGGGTCACTCCCGCGCACTCGACGGAGCGGCATATTCCGCATCAGCCGGCGGGCACCGTACGGGAATCCCCCAATTCACTCCTGCAACATAAGCCATGGGCGAGCAGGCAGTACAGCCCAGGTTGCGGCAGGAGCGGGCACGGCGAACGCGCATTCCGCATTCGTCAGGGATCGTCCCGCGAGCCGTCGGCCACGGCCTCGTACCAAGTGCACAACGACGCGGCCACGGCGTCGAGGAGGCCGCTCCGCGCCGCCTTCGCGATCGTGCCGTCGCAGAACCGCTCCCCGCGCACCACGGCCGTGGCCGCGCGCACCGCGTCGGCCGGACCCAGCCGTCCGCCGGCGGGCACGGCGGGCGGCGGGTTGTCCTGCCACAGGTGAGCGGGCGTCACCGCGCCGACGGCGGGCAGCGCGCGCACCAGGCGGCGGAGCCGCTCGCTGTGGAGCGGGTAGCTCATCCGCCAGGTGCCGTCGGGCTGCTGCCCGCCCTCGGACCACCGCACCGCGCGGTCCTCGTCCGTGAGCGCGGCCAGCGCCTCCCTCAGCTCACGCCACGCGTCGGCGTTCTCGCGGTCGAGCCGAGCCAGCAGACGCCGGTCGTCGGCCTCGGTGACGACGCGGGCCAGCTCCCTGAGCGCGGCCAGGGAGCCGGCCTCGGCCAGGGAGCCCGGAACGACATGGCTGACCCTCCTCGGGTCCGAGCCACGGGCCAACTCGGCGAGCGCGGCCGTGGGCGCGAGCCCGCGCGCCTTGGCGGCGTCGAGCTGTGCGGACCATGCAAGCCCCTCACCGAACCCGGCCCGGTCACCGGCGGGCCGCAGACACCAACCGGCGGCGTCGTCCTCGTCGTTGGCCCACAGGTAGCCCATCTCCTCGCCGCGCGCGTCGGCGACGGTGAGGTGGTGGACCGGCCTGTCGGTCTCGGCGCGGTAGCGCGGTGCGTCCGGTTCGTGCGTCATGGTCCGCTCTTGTCGTGGCCGTCGTGCGGGAACTCAGCCTCCGCCCACCAGTTCCTTGAGTTCGGCGAGCGACGGAGCCTCGGCGAGCGAGCCGGGCACGACACCGCTGCCCTTGATGTCACTCGTGTCCCGGACCAGCTCGGCGAGCAGAGCGGTGGGAGCGATCCCGCGGGACTTCGCGTCCCGCAGCTTCCTGAGCCACGCGGCTCCGGCGTTGACGGCGGCGGCCCCCAGCCCCTGCGGCGTGACCCAGCCCGCGGCGTCACCCTCGTCGTTGGCCCATACGCAGCCGATCACCAGGCCGTCGCTGTCGGCGACCCGCACGTACTGCACGGGCCCCTGTGCGACACGGTTGTAGCGGGGCGGCCCGGCGACCCGCTTGAGCTGCATGTCTTCCTCGAAGCGCGGATTGGGGCGGTTTTCGCTGGTCATGCACTCTTCCTCTGTCACTTCGGCAGGACTTCGCCGTACACCTGGGCCTGTCCGGCCTCGTCCACGAAGACTCGGGTCACCCGGTACTCCGAGCCGCGCCCGAGAAGGATCTCACGCTCGGTCACGCCGTAATGGCTGACCTTCTCCAGCCAGAGCGCGGGTGTCCCCTTCGGGACCCGCAGATGGAGGATGGCGTCCTTGCCCGCGAAGCTGGGCACCGGGTGGTTGCCGAGCGATGTGGACAGATAGCCCTCGTCGCCGAACGTGCCGCCCATCATTTCGAGAGGCGAATCGAGGTCGAGGTGTCCGATGCCCGTGCCGCGCACCACCATGACGTCCTCGGGCACGGGGCGGGTCGACATCACCCGGTCCATCTCGCTGATGTCGTGCAGAACCTCGGGCCTGGGACCGTAGTAGGGGTCGTTCCGCAGGTAGCCGTTCATGTCCTTGTACGAGGGGAACGAGTCGCCCGTGTAGTCCCGGAGCGCCTGCTGCGCGGACGGGTCCAGGTTGTCCACGTAGTCGTTCCAGTAGTCCCGGCCGTACTGGACCGCATCGAAGTCGTCCGCGAACGGCACGGTGCCGTCGGTGAGTTCGGCGGCGGCGACCCGGTGCTTCTCGGCGGTGGAGAGTGCGTCGAAATCGGCTTCCGACACGTGAGGCGTGTACTTGAAGTCGTCCGCCGCGGCGCCCGCGCCCGGTGCGCCCCCATCGTGATGACCGGCCGTGGACGCGTCGTCGGCGCCGTGCGCGAGGTCGTCGGCGGCGCCGTGCGGGTCGACGTGGCTGCCGTGGTCACCGGCGTGCGCCGCGTCGTCGGCGTGCGCGGCCGCGTCGTCCGCGTGCCCACCGTGCGAGGTGTCGTGGCCGGGGGTTCCCGGTCCGTCGTGGCCCGGGGTGTGCGGGGTGGTGGGGTCCGGGGTGTGCGGGGTGTGCGGGGTGGTGGGATCCGGGGTGTGCGGGGTGTGCGGGGTGGTGGGATCCGGGGTGTGCGGGGTGTGCGGGGTGGTGGGATCCGGGGTGTGCGGGGTGTGCGGATTGCCGCCCGGGGCGTGGCTTGCGGTGTCGAAGTGTGTGGGGGCGGGGCCGAAGGATCCGTTGGGTACGTGGTTGGGTGTTCCGCCCGGGACGTGGCTTGCGGTGTCGAAGTGTGTGGGGGCGGGGCCGAAGGATCCGTTGGGTACGTGGTTGGGTGTTCCGCCCGGGACGTGGCTTGCGGTGTCGT
>NZ_JBSFBQ010000025.1:120497-120656 GCF_053593015.1 Streptomyces sp. NPDC002403
CGAAGTGTGTGGGGGCGGGGCCGAAGGATCCGTTGGGTACGTGGTTGGGTGTTCCGCCCGGGGCGTGGCTTGCGGTGTCGAAGTGTGCGGGCGCGGGGCCGAAGGACCCGTTCGGTACGTGGTTGGGTGTTCCGCCCGGGGCGTGGCTTGCGGTGTCGT
>NZ_JBSFBQ010000025.1:120752-121154 GCF_053593015.1 Streptomyces sp. NPDC002403
ACGAAGTGTGCGGGCGCGGGGCCGAAGGACCCGTTCGGTACGTGGTTGGGTACGCCGCCCGGCACATGGCCGCCCGGACCGGGCGGCACATTGTCGAAGCCGCCGGGGGTGTGCGGCGCCATGTCGGGGAAGCCGCTTCCCGCGTGGACACCCGTCGGCACCGGCTGCTGAATCTGCCAGGACGACGGCAGGCCCGACGTATGGGGGACCATGTCCTGCGGGACCGGGGTCGTTTCGACCACGCCGTTCGGAGCGACCAGGTTGCCGTTGGGCTCCAGGAGACGACCGTCGGGCAACTGCACCGAACCGTCGGGGAGTTTGGGGATCTCGATGTTGCCGATGCCCTTGAGGCCCTTGGTGATGTCGCCGATCTTGGAGAGGCCGGCGCCGGCGCCCTTGGCG